>JBQGOU010000201.1:0-6611 GCA_052086865.1 Cellulomonadaceae bacterium | reverse complement strand
GTGGATCAAGGAGTTCGACCCGCGGTTCAACGTCAAGTACCGCGACGACAAGTCCTACCCCTATCTCGCGATCACCATGGGGGAGGAGGTTCCGCGTGCCCAGGTGATGCGCGGGGCCAAACGGCGCGGCACGCGCTACTTCGGTCCCTTTGCGCACGCGTGGGCCATCCGCGAGACCCTTGACCTGCTGCTGCGCGTCTTCCCCGTGCGGACCTGCTCGGCCGGGGTGTTCCGCCGGGCGGAGCAGACTGGGCGACCGTGCCTGCTGGGGTATATCGACAAGTGTTCGGCACCCTGCGTCGGGCGGATCAGCACCGAGGACCACCGGGCGCTCGCCGCGGACCTGTGCGCCTTCATGACCGGGGACACGGGGACGTTCACCCGGCGCCTGACGGCGCAGATGAAGGACGCGGCCGCCGAGCTGGACTTCGAGCGGGCGGCGCGGCTGCGCGACGACCTGCAGGCGCTGGAACGGGCCCTGGAGAAGAACGCCGTCGTCCTGACCGACGGCACCGATGCGGACGTGTTCGCGCTCGCCGGGGACGAGCTCGAGGCGGCCGTCCAGGTGTTCCACGTGCGCGGCGGTCGCATCCGCGGTCAGCGCGGCTGGATCGTGGAGAAGGTCGAGGACGTCACCGACGCCGGGCTCGTCGAGCATCTGCTCCAGCAGGTGTACGGGGGTGCCGAGGACGAGGCGGTGACGGACGGCGCGGCGGCGAGCATCGTCCCTCGGGAGGTGCTCGTGCCTGTGCTTCCGGACAACCTCGAGCAGATCCGGACCTGGCTCGCCGGCCTGCGCGGCGCCGCCGTGAGCGTGCGCGTCCCGGCCAGAGGAGACAAACGGGCGCTGCTCGCGACCGTCGCAAAGAACGCCGAGCAGGCCCTTGCCCTGCACCGTTCGCGGCGCTCCAGTGATCTGACGTCCCGCAGCCAGGCGCTGCGCGAGATCCAGGAGGCGCTCGATCTCGACTCCGCGCCGCTGCGGATCGAGTGCTACGACGTGTCCACGACGCAGGGCACCTACCAGGCCGCCTCCATGGTGGTCTTCGAGGACGGGCTTGCGCGCAAGAGCGAGTACCGCCAGTTCGTCGTGCGCGGCGAGCACGGTGACGGAGCGCGGGACGACACCGCGGCGATGTACGAGGTGATCACGCGACGGTTCTCGCGCTATCTCGCTGAGCGCACCGACTCGGACCAGATCGAGATGGATGCGCCACCGGAGGCCGGCGCGGATGCGGCGACCTCGAGAGCCGCAGGCCCGGGCGCGCTCGCCTCGGGCGCTGTGGCCGCGGACGCGCCCGAGCCGCGGCGTTTCGCCTACCCGCCCAACCTCGTGGTGGTCGATGGCGGGCCCCCGCAGGTGGCGGCCGCTGCGCGCGCCCTGGCGGACCTCGGTGTGGACGACGTCGCCCTGTGCGGCCTGGCCAAGCGGCTCGAGGAGGTGTGGCTTCCGGGAGAGGACTATCCGGTCATCCTCGAGCGCAGCTCGGAGGGTCTCTACCTGCTGCAGCGACTCCGCGACGAGGCGCACCGGTTTGCCATCAAGGCGCACCGCACCCGCCGGGGCAAGGCGATGACCTCCTCCGTGCTCGACGAGGTGCCGGGGCTGGGCCCCGCCCGCACAACGGCGCTGCTCAAGCACTTCGGGTCCGTCAAGCGGCTGCGCGCCGCGACGGCCGAGGAGATCGCCACGGTTCCCGGCATGGGCGCGCGCACCGCCGAGGCCGTGGTCCGAGCGCTACAGGCACAGGGACCGGCCAGCCCGGCCCCTACGGCGGGGTGACGGCTCGGGGTGGCATGCTAGGGGACATGAGCGAGGATCGCGAGGAACCCTCTCCGCTGACGGTTCCGCAAGGGATCCCGGCGATCGAGGCGGCGGCGCACGCACCGCAGGTCGAGCGTTCCCAGGTGGTGGTGATCACCGGAATGTCCGGTGCGGGGCGCACTCGCGCGGCAGCCGAGCTGGAGGACCTCGGCTGGTACGTGGTCGACAACCTGCCGCCGCAGATGCTGGTCCACCTGCTCGAGCTCGCGAACCACACGGGCGGGACGATTCGCCGCTTCGCCGCGGTGCTCGACGTGCGCGGGCGGCAGTTCTTCGACGATCTGCACGGAGTGATGGAGCAGATGCGGGCCGGCGAGGTGGACTACCGCGTGCTCTTCCTCGACGCGTCCGACGAGGTGCTCGTCCGGCGCTATGAGCATGTGCGCCGCCCGCACCCCCTGCAGGGAGAGGGCCGGCTGCTCGACGGAATCGCGGCTGAGCGCGAGCTCCTCGGCCGGATCCGGGACCAGGCCGACGTCGTCATCGACACCAGCGCCCTGACCGTGCACGATCTGGGCCGCGAGGTCCGCGCCGCCGTCGTGACGGGACACGAGGAGGGCCTGCGGATCAACGTGCTGTCCTTCGGGTTCAAGTACGGGCTGCCGCTGGACGCGGACATGGTGCTCGACATGCGCTTCGTCCCCAACCCCTACTGGGTGACGGAGCTGCGGCACCTGACCGGGCGCGACGCTCCCGTCCGCGACTACGTTCTGGGCCAGCAGCGCACGCAGGAGTTCCTCGACCGCTACGTGCTCGCCCTCGAACCGGTGCTTGAGGGTTTCATGGCCGAGGAGAAGCGGTTCGTGACGATCGCCGTCGGCTGCACCGGTGGCAAGCACCGCTCGGTGGCCACCTCGGAGGAGCTGGGCCGCCGGCTGCGGGCACTGGGACACCGAGTGGTGGTGACGGCACGTGACCTCGGCAAGGAGTGAGGACCCGCGCCGGCGCTTCGACCGCGTCGGTCCACCTGTCGTCGCGCTCGGGGGAGGGCATGGTCTGTCCGCAAGCCTGTCCGCGCTGCGGCTGATGACGGACCGCCTCACCGCGGTGGTGACGGTGGCGGACGACGGCGGCTCCTCGGGCCGCCTGCGTGACGAGCTCGACGTGCTGCCCCCGGGCGACCTGCGCATGGCGCTCGCCGCGCTGTGCGACAAGACCGACTGGGGGCTGACCTGGCGTGACCTGCTGCAGCACCGGTTCGTGAGCTCGGGCGACCTCAACAACCACGCCGTGGGCAACCTCATCATCGTCGCGCTGTGGGAGATCCTGGGCGACACGGTGGAGGGTCTCGACTGGGTGGGCCGGCTGCTCGGCGCACGCGGCAGGGTGCTTCCGATGGCTGCAGTGCCCCTGTCCATCCGGGCGCGGGTGCGCACGGACACGGGCATCCAGACGATCGTCGGGCAGAGCAAGGTGGCGGTGTGCGACGGCCGGATCGAGCAGGTCGAGCTGGTTCCGAACGACCCGCCGGCCTGCCCCGAGGCCGTTGCCGCGGTGCTCGAGGCCGAGTGGGTCATCCTGGGGCCCGGGTCCTGGTACACCTCGGTGATGCCGCATCTGCTCGTGCCTGAGCTCGCCAGGGCGCTGCACGAGACCTCGGCGCGCCGCTGCATCGCGCTGAACCTCGAGGACGAGGCGGGGGAGACCCGCGGGCTGAGCGCCACCGACCACCTCATGGTGCTGCACGAGCATGATCCGGAGCTGCGCATCGACGCCGTCGTCGCCGATCCCTCGGCCGTCGACGACATCGACGAGCTCGAGGCCGTGGCCGAGGACCTCGGCGCCCGCGTGCTCATGCGCCAGGTCCGGCGCGGCGACGGCACCGCGCGGCACGACGCCCTGCGTCTGGCGGCGGCCTACCGTGACGTGTTCGAGGGATTTCTGGGTGACGTGGGGACCCGGCCCGAGTAGTGGAAGAATGCCCGCATGGCATTGACGGCACAGGTGAAGGACGAGCTGGCGCGGCTGCCCGTCGACAAGACGAGCTGCCGCAAGGCGGAGGTCTCGGCAACCCTGCGGTTTGCCGGGGGACTGCACATCATCTCGGGTCGGATCGTCGTGGAGGCTGAGCTCGACACGGGCGTTGCGGCCCGTCGCCTCAAGATCGCCATCTCCGAGGTGTACGGGCACAGCAGCGAGGTGATCGTGGTCTCCCCCGGCGGGCTGCGGCGCGGGGCCCGCTACGTCATCCGGGTGGTGCGCGAGGGGGAGTCCCTCGCCCGCCAGACGGGGCTGCTCGACGCGCGGGGCCGGCCGGTGCGTGGCCTGCCACCCCAGGTCGTCTCCGCCGGTGCGGAGGAGGCCGAGGCCGCCTGGCGCGGCGCCTTCCTCGCCCGGGGTTCGCTGACCGAGCCGGGCCGGTCCTCGGCACTCGAGATCACGTGCCCGGGGCCCGAGGCGGCGCTCGCCCTCGTCGGCGCCGCGCGCCGGTTGGGCGCCCCCGCGAAGTCCCGTGAGGTCCGCGGCGTGGACCGTGTGGTGGTGCGCGACGGCGACGCGATCGCGACCCTGCTCACCCGTCTCGGGGCGAGTGAGTCCGCCAAGGTCTGGGAGGAGCGCCGCCAGCGCCGCGAGGTGCGAGGCACGGCCAACCGCCTGGCGAACTTCGACGACGCGAACCTGCGTCGCTCGGCCCGAGCCGCGGTCGCGGCGGGTGCGCGCGTCGAGCGGGCGTTCGAAATCCTGGGTCCCGACCTTCCCGAGCATCTGCGCCAGGCCGGGGAGCTGCGCCTCGCACACAAGGAGTCCTCGCTCGAGGAGCTGGGCCAGCTCGCCGATCCGCCGCTGACGAAGGACGCGGTGGCCGGGCGTATCCGCAGGCTGCTGGCCACTGCGGACAAGCGGGCAGCCGAGCTGGGTGTTCCGGGCACCGACGCGGGCCTGAGCCCGGACCTGCTGGACCTGTGACCTGCGCCGACGCCGTTGCCTCCGACCACGCGGCGTGGCGGTTCGGACGGGCTTGACCGCTGCACGGTCACGTGCCGTCTCAGATGGACGTTCGTCCCATCGTCTCGCAACGAATCGGTATAGGCTGACGTATGTCCGAGGATGCGAAGCAGCCCAGCGCTGTGCCGCCTCCCGGCGCGTACAACGACGTGCGTTCTGTTCTGTACACAACCGAGTGCGTCGGGACGACCGGCGCGCCCCTAGGAGGGCATAGTGACCATCCGCGTCGGAATCAATGGCTTCGGCCGCATCGGGCGTAACTACTTCCGCGCCATCGTTGCGTCCGGTGCTGACATCGAGATCGTCGGTGTCAACGACCTGACGGACAACAAGACCCTGGCCCACCTGCTCAAGTGGGACAGCGTGCTCGGCAAGTTCTCCCTGAGCGTCGACTACGACGACGAGAACATCATCGTGGACGGCAAGAAGATCCGTGCCCTCGAGGAGCGCGACCCCGCGAACCTGCCCTGGGCCGAGCTCGGTGCCGACATTGTGATCGAGTCGACCGGCTTCTTCACGGACGCCACCAAGGCCAAGGCGCACATCGAGGCCGGCGCCAAGAAGGTCATCATCTCCGCCCCGGCGAAGAACGAGGACGGCACCTTCGTCGTCGGCGTGAACCACACCGACTACGACCCGGCCACGCAGCACATCATCTCCAACGCGTCCTGCACCACGAACTGCCTGGCCCCGCTGGCCAAGGCGCTCAACGACGCGATCGGCATCGAGCGTGGTCTGATGACCACGATCCACGCCTACACCGGAGACCAGAACCTCCAGGACGGGCCGCACCGCGACCTGCGTCGCGCCCGCGCCGCAGCCGTCAACATCGTCCCGACCTCGACGGGTGCGGCGAAGGCCGTCGCCCTCGTGCTTCCCGAGCTGAAGGGCAAGCTGGACGGTTTCGCCATGCGCGTCCCGGTCATCACCGGATCGGCCACGGACCTGACGTTCACCGCGCCGAAGGACACCACCATCGAGGAGGTCAACGCGGCGGTCAAGGCTGCTGCCGACGGCCCCCTCAAGGGCGTGCTCGAGTACTCGGACGAGGACCTCGTGTCCACCGACATCGTTACCAACCCGCACCAGAGCATCTTCGACTCGAAGCTGACCAAGGTGATGGGCAACCAGGTGAAGGTCGTGTCCTGGTACGACAACGAGTGGGGCTACTCCAACAGCCTCGTCGCGCTGACCTCGTACGTCGGCGAGCGCCTGTAGTCGAGCAGTCTTCGCGCCCTGCGCGATGAGACACCCGCGTCCGCGTGCGCCCGTGGCCCCCACGCCGCGGTGCGCACGCGGACGCACTCATGTCGGCGGTGCACGCCGCGCCTGAGCGGCGCGAGGCAGCGCGCGACACGTGACATCAGCCCCGGCACTCCGGGGCACGAGCCCTAAGGAGACAAGCTGTGGCAGTCAAGACCATCGCGGACCTGGGAGACCTGCGCGGCAAGCGCGTCCTGGTCCGATCCGACTTCAATGTGCCGCTCGACGGCACGACGATCACCGATGACGGGCGCATCCGCGCGGCGCTGCCGACGCTGAAGACCCTCATCGACGCCGGCGCCAAGGTCATCGTGACCGCGCACCTCGGGCGCCCCAAGGGTGAGGTCGACCCCAAGTACTCCCTCGCACCCGTCGCCAAGCGCCTGGGTGAGCTGCTCGGCCAGCCCGTCGCACTCGCCGGCGACGTCGTTGGGGAGTCGGCCAAGCAGACCGTCGCCAACCTGCAGGACGGCCAGGTCGCCCTGCTCGAGAACATCCGCTTCGACCCCCGCGAGACCTCCAAGGACGACGCGCAGCGCGAGTCCCTCGCGGACGATCTGGCGGCCCTGGCGGATGC
>JBQGOU010000200.1:0-6656 GCA_052086865.1 Cellulomonadaceae bacterium | reverse complement strand
CGATCGCCGCGGCGGAGGGAACCGTGTGCACGGTGAAGCCGCGGTCGACGATCTGCTGGGTCAGCCCGTCCAGCAGACCCGGCGGCGCTTGACCCGCCAAGAGCCGCGGGACTGGGGGCTCGGGGATCGGGTCGCCGTCGGTCAAGGACACGTCCCAGACGTAGGCCACCTTGGTGCCAGCGAGCCTGGTCCGCAGAACCTCTCCGGGCGCGGGCTTCTCCTTGAACCCCAGACGCCGCCACTGGCCGGCAACATCGCTCGGGCCCTGAGCCGCGTAGCGCGCGATGATCGGGGCCAGGATCGGGTACCCGGCCTCTGCGCGGCGCACCTGGTGACCCAGCGCCTGCCACTGCCTGTACCCGGCCACATGCGTCGGCGTCGGGGAAGGCACACGACCCTGCTCGAACGCCTCACCATGAGCCTTGCGGATCAGCAGCACGTTGGAGAACGACCGGGACCGGAACCTCGCGGCGAACTCCAGCGCACGCTTCCAGTCCTCACCCGTGACCAGGGCGCCGACCGAATCAGCAAGCTGGGCGTGCACCGCAGCGAGCTTCGCCTCGCGCACCTCGGCACTCTGGGTCCCCATGACAGCCTCCAGCAGGATGGACTGCCATGCAGGTGTGCCGCGCTCTCCAGAGTGCTCAGCCGCAGGCTTTCGCTGACGGCCGGATTGGTCGCCGCTGAGACCAGGGGCACTCCGACTTGGATTGTCGTTGCTTCACCAACGATCCGGCCGCGGCGACGCCGGTCGTCGCGCGCAACGGCCGGAACCCCGCACCCGCTTCAGCCTCGGAGCACCGCCTGCACAACTGCTGCGAGGACGGACGCAACGATGCCGCCTCCGAAGCCGAACCCGGTCGCGATCCATCGCGCACGCGCTTCCGCCTGCGAGTCGCGCGTTGCCCGCACGATCACAGATGGTGCCGCCCATCGCAGGGAGCGAACGCGGCCGAGTGGCGTGCGGAATCCCCGCCAGCGAGTGTGCGCATCGACCAGCCTGACGAGCCGGCCAGTACCTTGTGCAGCAACCGGACCGCGTACCAGAGTGACGGATGATGGGCGGCTGTATAACTGGACGACGTACTGGCCATCGGGCGTTTGCATGAAGACATTGAGTACCTGGGGACCCGCCTCATCGAGGATCGCGAGAGGGTCGGTCAGCGACGTTTCCTGATCGTTAACCGTGACCGATGGAGGCGCGCCCTCACCGAGTTCGCGAAGAGTGTTGATAATGGCCATGAAGGCTTCGCGGTCTCGAAGGCGACCACTTCGCCTGCGGCTGAACTCCAGTGACTCGGCCCACAGAGCTTGCCGGATGTTCCATCGTTCCTCGTATTCGAGGTCAATCCCACCCATATCGTCTCGCTTTGTCGTTGGTATGTGGCGCAGTAGTCTGACACGCGTGGAGACGGCCGCAAGGACGGCCAATTGTATCTCCGGGCCGCTCACAAGACTCGTGAGTTACCTTGATCCTGTCGGATGAGTCTGACATTCCAGAAACTAGCCACACGTGTCCATCCGTGCGCTGGTGTCGAAGAGTTGGGCTTCGTCGGGGTGGAGCTGGGCTTGGATGCGGAAGCTACGGTTGCGGATGCGCCACAGGCCTTCGCCGTCGGCGAGGGTGGGCAGGATCTCCTGCTCGGTGCGAGTCAGACCGAGTGTCCGGGCGGCGTGGCCGAGCTGGTCGGACTCTTGGCGGTAGATGATCCGGGTTTCGGCGTTCGCGAGCAGGGATGAGGCCAGTGCGCGCATCGCGGAGCCGGAGTCGCCGACGTTCTCCAGGTCGGTGAGCTTGTGGAAGATCAGCATGTTCGCGATGCCGTAGTGGCGGGCCAGGCGCCAGTGGGCGTCCATGCGGCGCAGCAGCGCGGGGTGCTGCATGAGTCTCCATGCCTCGTCGTAGATGACCCAGCGTTGCCCACCGTTCGGGTCGAGCAGCGCGGACTCCATCCAGGCCGAGGAGCAGGTCATGAGCACGGATAGCGCGGTGTTGTTCTGCGCGACGGCGGACAGGTCGAGCGACATCATGGGCAGGTTCGGGTCGAAGGCGAGTGTGGAGGGTCCGTCGAACATCCCGGCCAGGTCTCCGGCGACTAGGCGCCGCAGCGCGTGCCCGACCAAGCGACCGTCCTCGGCCAATCGCCCGTCGACGTCATCACGCTTCGAGGGGGTCAGGAGCCGGTCGACGACCATCGGCAAGATCGGCACCTCGGCCGAGCGCACGGTGTCGGCCAGGGCGACGTCGATCGTGGTGTGCTCCAGCGGGGTGAGCCGGCGTTCCAGGACGGTCTCGGCGAGCGCGCCGATGAGGTCGCGGCGCCGGCCGGCCACGTGGATAGCCCACCGTTCGTCGTCCATGCCGGAGGGGCGGTGGCCTTCGTCGAGCGGGTTGAGCCGGTTGGGCAGCCCGGGCCCGAGGGTGATCGCTCGCCCGCCGACGGCGTGGGCGACGGCCGTGTGCTCGCCCTTGGGGTCCCCGGGCACGTACACGCGGCGACCGAAAGCGATCGAGCGCGTGTACAGGGACTTGGCGAGGGAGGACTTGCCAGCTCCGACGATGCCGGCCAGGACGATGTTGGGGGCGGTGATGATGCCGCGCTGGTAGAGCACCCAGGGGTCGTAGACGAACGAGGATCCGGAGTAGCGGTCTTGGCCGACGAATACGCCGTCTGCGCCGAGCCCGCCCTCGGCCAGGAACGGGTAGGCCCCGGCCCAGGTCGCCGAGGTGTCCTGGTGGCGCGGCAGGCGCAGGCGCCCGTGGGTGCGTAGCGCAGTCGGGCCGGATTCCCCGGCGCGAGGCAGGTAGACGGTTGCGCGGCGTTCGGCAAGCTCGGCCTCTCTTCGGGCCGCTGCGCCCGCCTTTCGCTCGGCTGCACCCTGCGCTCTCACACGCGCCGCGGCCTGACGCCGGGCCCTACGCAACCGACGGCGCTCACCGCGCGGAGCAAGGAGTACCGCGGTTCGCAACCGCGAGCCGGGCTCAGAGCCGAGCATCACCACTCACCGCCTC
Organism: Cellulomonadaceae bacterium; assembly: GCA_052086865.1. GTDB lineage: Bacteria > Actinomycetota > Actinomycetes > Actinomycetales > Cellulomonadaceae > Flavimobilis. The sequence goes on along the minus strand of JBQGOU010000200.1, from coordinate 3,643 downwards.
ACGCGAGCGCTGCCCGCGCAGGGCGAGCGTGCTGGGTCGTCGCGGTCAAGACCCACCCGCGGATGGTTTGGGTGAGCTCGTCAATGGTGTCCACCGATCAGGCGCCAAGGCCGTGAGTGTCGGGGTCGACGGTTGGCCCGTCGACCTCCTGCTCGAGGCCGGCGCTGGCCTGGACTGCGGGGGAGTTGTGCCAGGCGATCCGCCCGGAGGCTTGCAGGGCGGTGTCGAGCTCGCGGTCGACCTGCTCGACCAGCCAACCCGCGCGACGCAGCGCAGCCGCAGCGGCATGAGCGTGCTCGCGACCCGCGGCGGCGTTGCCGTCGTCGGTGTGGGCAAGACCTTCGGCGGCGATGTGGGCGCCTGCGACCTGGGAGTAGACCTGCAAGAGCCTGCGGTTGGCCTGCATCATGCTTCCCAACACCCAATTGGTGTCACCCGTCCGCTCGCCGAAGTCGCGTGTCGCATACGCCAGCGCCCGCACCTGCTCGGCCAACTCGTCGGCCGAGGTCGTAGCATCGTCGTAGTCAGGCATCGGCGGCCTCCTTGTCGGTGGTCATTGACCACAAGGTGTGCCCATTTCGTCGAGTGGCCGCGCTTCAGCCGAGCGCGGGAGTCGAAGCAGGACGTCATCCACGACATCCACGACGTGCCTGGGCTGCCGAGGCGGGTGGTGTCGCGGGGGTCGTCCCTATGAGCTTCGATGCTCCGGGTCGCCAGCGTGCGACTCGGACTTGCCTACCGGACAAACGCCAGAGGCCTGAGAGCGCATCGGGAAGCGTGCGGGCTTGACCCCTGGTTCCTGGACTTCGAACCCACGCGTGGTCTGAGGGGGACGCTCAGGCCTCACCCGCCCCTCGCGAGCGACTTGCAGCGCGATGTCTGGTCACCCGGCTAGTCTCGAGATGCCAGGCCGGGCTTGTGGCTGCGACAGTGAACGGGAAGGTGAGCGAGGGCTTGGGGGACGTGGCACGGTCTTGGACGACAACCCAGGACCGCGATCAGGAGATTTACGCGATGCGCCTTGGCGGTGCCACGCTCGATGAGGTGGGACAGGCTGTTGGTCTCACCAGGGAGCGCGTCCGTCAGATCGTCGAAGGGATGGGCGGTGTTGCCCGTGCAGACGTGAAGGCGGCACGTGACGCTGAGCGCGAAGAGCGCGATGAGAGCACGCGCAAGTGGATCTTCTCCATCGTCGCGTCCGGGCTCGCGCGCTCGATGACCGAGGTCTCGATCATCGCAGATGTCGATGAAGCCACAGTTCGGCGTGTCGGCGGCAAGGAACTCGCTGCGTACCTCGGCGTCAGGAAGCAAGGGTGGGCGCGTTGGTCGCGAGAAGACGTCATCAAAGCACTTCGTGCAGCCGAGACGTATGAGTGGCCACTGTCGCGCAACGTGTATCAGAAGTTGGTCGACGAAGGAGAGGTCCAGGGGCCCAGTGCTGCGCGGATCGATCAACTCTTCGGCTGGGCGAAAGCGTGCGACATGGCTGGTGTCGAACGGACACAGAGACCCGGGCGGGACTACCAGTCGGCTTGGACTGACGATGATCTCTGGCACTTCGCGCGTGCATACATTGAGCAAGCTGGGCCCACAGCGACGTATCTCGGATACGACGTCTGGCGAGTTGATCGTGCGCCTGGGGCGCCGTCGAGCGGAGTCCTCCGCGGACGACTCGGAAGGTGGAATGAGATCCGCCGAACTATCTTGATTGAGAGGGAGTCCATGAACTCCGATGCGTTGACTGGCAATGAGTCGCTGCTCATCGATGAACTGCTCGTGCACCGGATGGATGACGAGAGTCGGGCTCGGGTATGGAAATCCGTCATCAACATCCTCGAACAAGGCCCCCAGCGCACCGGCCACGGGGGACGGACTGGGCTGGCTCTCGGTTACGTCCAATCAGGCAAGACGACGTCGATCACAGCGCTCATCGCTGCAGCTGCCGATCAGGGCTACCAGATCATCGTTGCCCTGCTCGGAGGAACGAACATCCTTCTCGATCAGAATAAAGACCGACTTGAGTCAGCCCTCGGCACGAAGTCGCGCAAGGACTACCGATGGGTCACTGAGACGAACCCTTCAGGCGTAGCGACTGCCAAGCGGATCGGTGAGCGGGTCGAGAACGGCCGTGCAGTCCTGATCCCGGTGCTGAAGCACGCCGGGCGACTAAAAGCACTCGCCACAGTGCTCGACAACGTGCCGGAAATCGAGCAAGTGCCGGTGCTGATCATCGACGACGAGGCCGATCAGGCGTCGCTGAACACTAGTACGACGGCAGAGAGCAGGACCTACGAAGCGATTCGAGTTCTCCGGTCGCGCGTGCCTAAGCATCTTTATGTCCAGTACACTGCGACACCCTACGCACCCCTCATGCTCGACGCGGACGATCTGTTGAGCCCTGACTTCGTTGAGTTTCTCGAGCCAGGTAACGGGTACACGGGCGGAGGCGAGTTCTTCGTCGAATTCGCTGGCCAAGTGATCCGCGAGGTGCCGCTTCTCGATGAGCAGGCGCCACGGACTCTTCCGCTCGAACTCCCACAGAGTCTCGTCGCGGCGCTTGGTTCCTTCATCGCAGGTGCAGCCATACTGATGGAGCGACAACCGGACGCGGCACCCGTGAGCATGCTCGTCCACTCGACACAGCGGAACGACGTGCAGGACCGGTATAGGTTCCTCGTTGAGCGCGAGCTTAAGAAGTGGCGTGTCGCCGCCGATAAGGCGGTCGTGATCGCCGATCTGCCTGAAGCGGTGCAGAGGGAACGGGTGACCCTGACGATGCGTGGGGCGCTGGATCTCGACGACACGACCTTCCTGGACAAGGTCCAGTGGGTCCTTAGGGAGACGTCGATCTGGCTCGTGAACTCGACGTCGGCGCTCAACAAGGTGGAGTGGAACGTCACTCCCGTTCATATCCTCATCGGCGGCAACAAACTTGATCGAGGCTTCACTGTTGAAGGACTGACGGTTACGTACATGAATCGCCCACCCAGTGCCCAAGTCGACACCCTTGAGCAGCGTGCCCGCGCATTCGGTTACCGGCGCGACCAACTGCCGTACTGCCAGTTCTTCGCGACGAAGAGGACTGTCCGGTCACTGCGCGACATCGTCTTCACGGAGTACGACCTGCGAGCACAACTGCAGGACCACGTTGACGCCGGCGGAACCGTCCACTCCTGGGCACGGGATGTTGGACTCATGCTCCCTGATGGCATGAAGCCGACCCGCGACGCGGTTGTGAGCCAGCTCAGCTACCGCGGCATGGGCTGGTCATCTGTTCGGCTTCCGCGCCTGGCACCCGACGCGATCTCCACGAACAGGGCGATCACCGATGCCATCGGACTGTTTGACGCTCCGCTCGTCAACTACGGGCGTATTGCTTTTCGCACGTTGCACCTCACGGTGGCAGATGTCATCGCACGCATCGTCGCGCCGTGGTCCGTTGACGACTATGGGCCGTCCTGGCGCCTACGCGACGTGATTGAAGCGTTGGAACGACACCCTGACCAGTCGCAGGCCGTCCCGATCATCCTCATGGAGGACAACGGGCAGGCGCGGCTGCGCAAGTGGGACATTGAGACGGGCTTCATCAATCTCTTCCAGGGCCGTGACAACGTGCGCGCCGATGGCGGACCGTCGTATCCCG
>JBQGOU010000199.1:0-6661 GCA_052086865.1 Cellulomonadaceae bacterium | reverse complement strand
CCTGGATGCGCCGGCGAGCGCCCAGGTCTCGACCGGCGGCGGCTTCCTCGGACCGGTGCGCTGGCGAGGCCCGTCGGTCGCCCGCGTGCGCGTCCTCGGCTCGGCCCCTGCCGTCCTGCTCTCGCACGCCGGTCACGTGGTCGACCGGCTCGTGCCCGACGTCGGCTATCTGCTGCACGTGGGGCCCTCATCCGCACTCGCCTCCGTGTCCGCCACCGGCAGCCTGACGATCCAGGCGTCCCACACCGAGTCCGACGCCGTGCTGCGCGTCCTTCGCGGAACCGAGGCAGCCGGGCGTGGGACAGCGCTGTGCCCCCTTGTCCTGGCCGAGCGGAGCCGACACAGTGGAACTGTTGCCCGCCGAATCCGGCTCCAGCTCGACGTCGACTGAGACCCGCACCCGCCTCGCCGCTCTGTTCCGCGCTCCTTCCTCCCACCCGACACGACGATCAGGAGTACCCCGATGGCTACCACCCCGCCCACCGAGTCCCAGGCCCTGGGAGACCAGGCGGCACGCCAGCTCGCGAATGCGACCACAACCACCCCGCAGCTGTCGACGATCACCCCGCGGTGGCTGCTTCACCTGCTCAGCTGGGTTCCCGTGGAGGCCGGCGTCTACCGCGTCAACCGCGTGACCGACCCCGCCAAGGTGCAGATCCAGGTGGGCGGGCACGACGCCGAGCCGCTGCCCCAGACCTACGTCGACTACGAGACCAACCCGCGCGAGATCACGCTGAGCCCGATCACGACGATCGTGGACGTCCAGACCCGCGTGGCCGACCTGTACTCCTCACCGCACGACCAGGTCGCCCAGCAGCTGCGACTGACGATCGAGTCGGTCAAGGAGGAGCAGGAGAACGACCTGATCAACAGTCCCGAGCACGGCCTGCTCACCCAGGTGGTGCCGGACCAGCGCATCACCACCCTGACCGGCCCCCCCGACGCCCGACGACCTCGACAGCCTGCTCACCAAGGTCTGGAAGACCCCCTCGTTCTTCCTCACCCACCCCCTGGGCCTTGCCGCGTTCGGCCGCGAGGCGACACGGCGCGGCGTGCCGCCCGTGGTGGTCGAGCTCTTCGGCAGCCCGTTCATCACGTGGCGCGGTGTGCCCATCATCCCCTCGGACAAGGTGCCGCTGACCGACGGCAAGACCTCGGTCCTGCTGGTGCGCACGGGCGAGGACCGCCGCGGCGTCGTCGGGTTGTTCCAGCCCAAGCTGGTCGGCGAGCAGAGCCCGGGCCTCTCGGTGCGTTTCGCCGGGATCAACCGCTACGCCGTCGCCTCCTACCTCGTCTCGCTGTACTCGGCAGCCGCCGTGCTGACCGATGACGCGCTTGCGGTGCTGGACGGCGTCGAGGTGGACCACTTCCATGACTACGCCTGAGTCCCGTTCCACCGAACCGGACGCCGAGCTGCCCATCACACCCAAGGACCTTGCCCGGCTCGCCAACCAGATCTACGCGGCCCTTCCGAGCCCGCAGGTCACGGCGCCCCGCCCGTCGCCAGCCCCACACAGCCCGGTGCCGCCAAGCCCCGCGCCGCCGACCTCGGTGCCGCACAGCCCGGGACTGGGCCTGCCCGGCCGCGACCTGGCCTCGGCGTGGGACGTGCCCGCGGGAACCTTCGCGCCGGCCGGCCCGCCGCCACCGCATGTCTGGTCGGCCTCTCCGGGCGCCCTCCCGGAGCCGGTTGCGCCCGCGGACCTGCGCCTGGTGGTCGCCGAGGGTTCGGTCCCCATCACGGAGGTCCCCGTTCTCACACCCGATCGCGGTGTCTTTGACGTGGCGAGCATCCGACGCGACTTCCCGATCCTGTCCGAGACGGTGCGCGGGCGCCCGCTGGTCTGGTTCGACAACGCAGCGACCACGCAGAAGCCGCGCGCCGTCATCGACCGGCTCGTCCGCTTCTATTCCCACGAGAACTCCAACATCCACCGGGCGGCGCACGAGCTGGCCGCGCGCGCCACGGACGCCTACGAGGATGCACGCCAGACGGTTGCGGACTTCGTCGGGGCCGGGCGCGTGGAGGAGGTCGCCTTCGTGCGCGGGACGACCGAAGCGATCAACCTCGTGGCGCAGTCCTGGGGCGGGCGCAACCTCGGTCCCGGGGACGAGATCCTCATCACCGGCCTGGAGCACCACGCGAACCTCGTGCCGTGGCAGATCGTCGCCCAGCGCACCGGCGCGGTGCTCAAGGTCGCCCCAATCGACGACGACGGCAACCTGCTCCTGCAGGACTTCACGAACCTGCTCTCCCACCGCACCCGAATCGTCGCAGTCACCCAGGTCGCGAACTCCACCGGGACGGTGGTCCCGGTGGAGCAGCTCGTCGAGCTCGGGCACCGGGCGGGGGCCAGGGTGCTGGTGGACGGCGCACAGTCCGTCGCCCACCTGCCCGTGGACCTGCGCACCCTGGGCGCCGACTTCTTCGTGTTCTCCGGGCACAAGATCTTCGGCCCGACCGGAATCGGCGCTCTCGTGGTCGCGGAGCGCGTGTGGGACGAGACGCCCGCGTGGCAGGGCGGCGGTAACATGATCGCCGACGTGACCCACGAACGCTCGATCTACCAGGGCCCGCCCAACAAGTACGAGGCCGGCACGGGCAACATCGCGGACGCGGTGGGCCTCGCGGCCGCGCTGCGCTACGTCCGCGAGATCGGCCTCGAGCGCATCGCTGCCTATGAGCACGGGCTGCTCGAGTACGCCGTGCCGCGCCTCGCGGCGGTGCACGGTGTGCGCCTCGTGGGCCGCCCGGCGGAGCGTGCGAGCGTCGTGTCCTTCGTCCTGGACGGTCACGACCCTGCGGAGGTGGGCCGGGTGCTCAACGAGCACGGGGTGGCGGTCCGTGCAGGGCACCACTGCGCCCAACCCACGGTCCGGCGCCTGGGCCACGAACAGACCGTGCGCGCCTCGCTCGCGTTCTACAACACGCGGGCGGAGATCGACCTGTTCGTCGACGTGGTGCGCGACCTGGCCAACGGCGGGACGACGCTGCTGCGCTGAGGCACGGCGCCGTTGCGCGCGGTCGCACCTCGCCGCGCGCAACGGCGCGCCACCCGGCAGACTCGGGCCATGACACCGCTCACCGCGCTGCGCGCCCGGATGAGCTCGGTGCTGCTCGAGATGATCGCGGGGCCCGACGGCGACACCGCGCGCCGGCGGATCCACGCCACGTCGGGCGACCGCTGGTTCGAGCCCGGCTCCCCCGTCCAGGTGGTGCACGGGGACGCGGCGATGTACATCGGCGGAGTGCGGGCCCTGCTGCTGCAGTCCCTGCACCCGCTCGCCATGGCCGCCGTCGACGACTTCTCGGACTACCGCACCAATGTGTGGGGGCGCCTGGCACGCACGGCCACCTACGTCGCGACGACCACCTTCGCCACGGCAGCGGACGCTCAGCAGGCCGTTGATGTGGTCCGCGCGGTGCACCGCAGGGTCCGCGGCACCGCGCCGGACGGGCGCCCGTACGCCGCCGACGACCCGCACCTGCTCACCTGGGTGCACGTCGCGGAGATCGACTCGTTCCTCACGGCGTTCGAGCGCTTCGGCCGAGGCGGTGAGCGTCACCGCGCCGCCGACGACGCGTGGGCGGACCGCTACGTGGCGCAGGTCGGCACGGTGGCCGTGCGTCTGGGCGCATCCGCCGCGTTGGTGCCGGCCACGCGCGCCGGGCTGCGTGCCGCCATCGAGTCCTTCCGCCCCGAGCTGCAGGGCACCTCCGCCGCACGCGAGGTGGCACACTTCATCCGGCATGCGCCCGTTCCGGCGGTGGCGCGCCTGCCCTACCGGGCCCTGGTGCGCGCGGCGGTCGCCACGCTTCCAGGTTGGGCGCGCACCCCGCTCGGACTGCCGCTTGCCCCGCGCCGGGACACCACCGTGCACCGCGCCACGGGGCACACCATGACCGCGGCCATGCGCTGGCTGAGCGACGCCGAGCCGATGCGACGCCCCGTCGAGCCCTCCCCCGTGCAGGGCTAACGGGCCAGGGACCACGCGGTGCGGCGCGCCTGGAGCACGCCGAGCACGGCCAGGTCCACCACGAGCCCCGCCACCCCGGCCCACTGGACGAGGCCGAAAGCGAGGACCTGGGTGAACAACAGGCTGACCAGGACCGCGCGGTGGAACCACACGCCGTCACTGTCACGGCCCCGCACGAGGGCGAGCACGCCCAGCAGGACGAGTGCGAGAACCACCCCGGCGCTCGTGGCCGCAAGCGCCCGGACCCAGACCGTGACGTCCGCGACCCACGCCGCCGCGAGAATGGTCGCCCCCGCCGGCAGCGCAAGCGCGACCGCGCAGGCCCAGCCCACCCCGGGCAGGCGGGCGACCCGGGCGAATCCGTCGCGCAGCCGCTCCCACACCGCGCTGATCGGATCGGGCAGCGGCGAATCCGAGGGCGGGGCGGCCTCGACGAGGGCGCGCACCTGCGCGGCTCCGGGCATGTCCTGCCCGCCGGGCGCCGTCTCGGCCCGCTCGAGCAGCTCAAGCGCCCTGCGCCGCGTCTCCTGCGGCATCCCTCCGGCCACTCCCCCCGCCGCCAGATGCGCGGCCCCGGCGAGATACTCCGCCGCATGGTGCTCCCGGCGCCCGTGCAGCAGGTCCATGAGCAGCACGAGCGCGGCCACTGTGCCGTAGATGATCGCCGGGACCGGCCCGTAGAAGTAGTCGTTGTCCTTGGTGACGAACTTGCCCACCTCGTCGATGAACAGCCCGAACCCCACACCGCCCACGACGGCGCCCACGGGCCGCACGACGGGCCCGACGTAGGACAGCAGCAGCACGAAGGCCACCGCCATCAGCAGGCCGCCCCACAGCACATGGGCCAGGTGCAGCTCGCTGTTCCCGCCGATCTGCGGGTATCCGGTGGCCGCGAGGTAGGCGCGCGTGAACAGCACCGTCGCCACCGCGGCCACCAGGAATCCCGAGATGTGCCGCACGGCCCGCGGGTCGCGCGGCAGACCCCAGCGCAGCACGAGCGGCCGCGTGCGCACCGGGTCGGGCGTCACCGCCGGCGCTTCTCCCGCACCCGCACCGAGATCTCGATGGGGCTGCCCTCGAAGTCGAAGGTCTCCCGCAGGCGGCGCTCGATGAAGCGCCGGTACCCGTGCTCGAGGAAACCCGTGGCGAAGATCACGAAGCGCGGCGGCCGGGTGGACGGCTGCGTCGCGAACAGGATGCGGGGCTGCTTGCCGCCGCGCAGCGGGTGCGGGTGCGCCGCGACCAGCTCACCCAGGAACGCGTTGAGGCGGCCGGTGGGCACCCGGCGGTCCCAGGAGGTGAGCGCTCGCTCGAGGGCCGGTACCAGCCGGTCCGCGTGCCAGCCCGTGCGTGCGGAGAGGTTCACCCGAGGCGCCCACTGGATCTGGACCAGGTCCCGGTCGATCTCCCGCTCCAGGTAGGGCCGGCGGTCCTCGTCCATGAGGTCCCACTTGTTGTACGCAATCACCAGAGCCCGGCCGGCGTCCACCACCTGCTGGATCACCCGGATGTCCTGTTCGCTCATCGCGACGGAGGCGTCCACGAGCACAACCGCCACCTCGGCCTTCTCGATGGCGGACTGGGTACGCAGCGACGCGTAGAAGTCCGCGCCCGAGGTCTGGTGGACCCGGCGCCGGATTCCCGCGGTGTCGACGAACCACCACGGCGTGTCGCGCAGCACGATGAGCTCGTCCACCGGGTCACGGGTGGTGCCCGCCGTCTCGTCCACCACCACCCGGGCGGACCCGGCCAGCTTGTTCAGCAGGGAGGACTTGCCGACGTTGGGCCGGCCCACCAGGGCGACGCGCCGCGGTCCGTCGGGACGCAGTGCACCGTGTGCGCTGACGCGCGGCAGCGCGTGCATGGCGGCGTCGAGAAGATCGCCCGTACCCCGCCCGTGCAGTGCGGAGACAGGGTGCGGCTCGCCGAGACCCAGGCTCCACAGCTGGGCCGCGTCCGCTTCCCCGCGCTGACCATCGACCTTGTTGGCGCACAGCACCACCGGCTTGCCCGAACGGCGCAGCAGGCGCACGACCTGCTCGTCGGTGGCCGTCGGTCCGACGGTCGCGTCCACGACGAAGAGGACCGCGTCGGCGAGCTCGATCGCGACCTCGGCCTGCTTGGCCACGGACGCGTCGATTCCGGCGACGTCGGTCTCCCACCCGCCGGTGTCGACCAGGGTGAAGTGCCGGCCGGACCACTCGGCGGGGTAGCTCACCCGGTCGCGGGTCACCCCGGGGCGGTCCTCGACCACGGCCTCGCGCCGGCCAATGATCCGGTTGACCAGGGTCGACTTACCCACGTTCGGGCGCCCGACGACGGCGAGGACGGGCAGCGCGACCGCGGCGTGCGCCCGGTCGTCCGCCAGCTCGTCGTCGGTGAGGATCGCCAGGTCCTCCTCGTCGAGCTCGTACTCGGCGAGCCCTGCGCGCAGCGCGCGCTCACGGGTCTCCTCGTCGACGACGTCGGGCGCCGTCACGGCGTCCTCGTCCGGTGTGAGGGGGTCTGGGACGACGCCGTCGGGCGTCGCGTCGGAAGTGCTCATGGACCTAGTCTCCCAGGCCCGCGGGGTGCGCGACGACCCAGCGGGCCTCAGCGGGCCCCGGCCGTGGCTTGCGCGACCACGGTGAGCACCGCCTGGACGGTCTGCTCGAAGTCGAGGGCGGAGGAGTCGACCGTCACG
>JBQGOU010000198.1:494-6737 GCA_052086865.1 Cellulomonadaceae bacterium | reverse complement strand
ACACCCGCGCACGGCCCCCGGGCCGGGCGAGCTGCTGCTGGGCCAGCTCGACCTGCCGCACGAGCAGGCACGCGGGGTGGCGACCTGGTCCGAAGGGCATCTGGCGATCGAGGGCGGGCCCGGATCGGGGCGCACGGGCGCGCTGCGTACGCTTGCGGCCGGCGCGCTGGGGCGCGGCTGGCACGTGCATGCCGTAGCTGGCGCGGAGTTCGACGACTGGGACCACGCCGGGCTCGGCACGGTGGTCGGCGCCGACGACCCGCGGCGCGCAGCCGCGCTGCTGCGCCACCTCGCCCAGACGGACGGCCGGGCACCCCGACTGCTCGTGCTCGACGACCTGGAGGCCGTGCTCGCAGCGCTGACGCAGATGGCCCGCGGCGCCGGGGCCGACGCCCTGGTGGCGGTGCTGCGCCGACGCACCGTCCGCGTGGCCCTGGCCACCGGCCGGGCGCTGCCGAGCACGCTGGCCCCGCTCGTCGCCCACCGGCTGGTGCTCGGCAGCCCGTCGCGGTCCGACGACGTGGCCCGGGGCGTGCCGGCCGATCTGGCGGGCATGGCCCGCGGACCCGGGCGCGGCGTGTGGTTCGCCCGCTCGGCTCCCCTGGCCTGTCAGGTGGCGCTTGTGGACGCTCCGCCGCCGCGCAGCAGCACCGAGGTCGGGGCCGACACCGACAGCGACACTGGCGCAGACGGCGACACCGGGGCGCTCCGGCTCGCCGCGGTGCCGAGCACCGTCCACGTGCACGAGCTGGGTCTCGGGCGGATGCGCACCCAGGCTCCGGCGCAGGTGCCCGTGGGCCGGGGCGGCGACCACGGGGGCGTTCTGCACCTCGACGTGACACGCGGCGCGCTCGTCGTCGGGCCGGCCGGCTCGGGCAGGTCGACGGCGCTGGCCGCCGTCGGGCTCGGTCACGGGGCGCAGCGGCTGGCGGTGGTGGCGCGCGAGGGGGCCGCGGCCGAGATTCCGGCCGCGCACCGTGCAGGCTTCGGTGCCGCGGACCTGGACGCCGTCCTCGCTCTGGTCACGGCGGAGCCGGCCAGCTGGTGCGTGATCGTCGACGATGCGGAGCTGCTCGCCCAGGCCGCACCGGCGTGGTGCGACCGGCTCGTGGGTACCCCGGGCCTGCGGGTGGTGGCCTCCGCGTCGACCTCGCATGCCGCCGGCGCGGTCCGCGGTCCGCTTGCGGCGCTGCGCGCCACCCGCACCGGCATTGTGCTGGCACCGGCCACCCCGGGCAGCGCCGAGGTCTTCGGCACGCCGCTGGCGTGGCACACCGAGCCGGGTCCATGCCCGCCCGGACGCGGCGTGCTCGTGCACGGACGCCGCCTGGAGATGCTGCAGACCCCCCGGTGCCCCGGCTAGATCCAGCCCTGGGCGCGGGCCAGGCGCACGGCCTCGTGCCGGTTCGCCGCGCCGAGCTTGGTCGCGGCCGCGGACAGGTAGTTGCGCACCGTGCCCGGTGACAGGCTCGCACGCAGCGCGATCTCCTCAACCGGAGCGCCGTCGGCGGCGAGCTCGAGCACGTCCGACTCCCGGGGGGTGAGCGGGCTCGCGCCCGCCGCAATCGCCTCCGCGGCCAGTTCCGGGTCGACGTACCGGCCGCCTCCGTGCACCTGACGGATCGCGTCGGCCAGGACGCCTGCCGAGACGGTTTTGGGCACGAAGCCCCGCACACCGGCCGCGAGCGCCTTCTTCAGATAGCCAGGACGCCCGTGGCTGGTCACGATGATCGTCGCGCAGCCCGGCAGCTGCGCGACCAGACGCTCGGCCACCTCGATGCCGTCCAGGTCCGGCATCTGCAGGTCCAGCACCGCGACGTCGGGGGTGACGCGCAGCGCCGTGGCGAGGGCCTCCGCGCCCGACGCCGCCTGCGCCACGACCGTCAGGTCGTCCTGCAGGTCGAGCAGGGCCGCAACCGCATGGCGGATGAGCTTCTCGTCGTCGGCCACCAGCAGGCGGATCACGGGTGCTCCTCGGGGTCGAGCGGCGGGACGCGCGGCACCCGGGCCCGCAGTGTGAAACGGGTTCCCTCGTGGTCGACGTCAACCGATCCTCCCACGGCCCCGAGGCGCTCCCGCAGGCCGCGCAGTCCGGCGCCGGCGCGGCCCGGCTGCCGCGAGGCGTCGAGCGCGCGGTCCCGGACGCCGTCGTTGGCGAGCACGAGCAGCACTTCACGGTCGCCGGCCACGACGTCGATTGTGCACTCGTTCGCCTCGGCGTGGCGCACCACGTTCGTCACGCCCTCACGCACCACCCAGCCGAGCGCCTGCTGCACGCTCGGGTCGAGGTCGACGTCGGCGCCGGTGACGCGCGTGCGCACCCCGGCCGAGCGCAGCACGTCCTGCGCCCCGGCCAGCTCGGTGGCGAGCTCAACCGTGCGGTAGCCGTCGACGACGGCCCGGACCTCCCTGAGAGCGTTCTGCGCCAGCTCACGGACCTCGAGCATCGTCTCGACACCGCGCGGGTCGCCGCGGCGCGTGAGCTCGGCCGCGAGCTCGCTGGTAACCGCGACGGTGGACAGGGTGCGCCCGAACACGTCGTGCAGATCGCGGGAGAAGCGCAGCCGCTCCTCGGCCACGGCGAGGCGGGCGTCGACCTCGCGGCGGTGCTCCTGCTCCCAGACGACGCCGAGCATCCACACCGAGGCACGGATGCTCAGCACGACGCCGGTGCCAGAGAAGACGGTGGCCACGGCGAGGGCCAGGGCGGCCCTGGTCGAGCCGTCGGCCACCCACACCAGCCCGCCCACCAACGCCGCGGCCCCGCCCACCAGAAGCAGCAGGCTGCGCGAGCGCACGACGGCGGCGCCAGCGCCCACCGCCGCCAGCAGCGGGATGAGCAGCGCCCAGCCCAGGTCCGCGCTGCCCGCGAAGGCGAGGGTCCCGAGCGCCATCGCCGCGACACCGACGACGATCATCGCCAGAACCCGGCCGCGCGGCACCGGCGCCCGGCCCAGCTCGGAGTCCACCCCGGCGGAGAACAGGCGCGCCGTGGTGACAAGATGGAGCACGGTCGCCAGAACGTAGCCGGCGCCCGGGCCCGCGCTGTCGAAGGCCGCGTCCGCGCCCGCCACCAGGGCGAACGCCATGAAGGGTTCCAGGGCAAGCACGCCGTACACCGACCAGCGCGTGTAGGTGTCGAAGCGCTCCGGGTCGGACCGCCTCGACCACCCGAACCAGTCCCTGGTTGATCGCCCTGATCGCCGCACCACGTCGCTACGCTACCGGGCGCGCCGCCACCGGGCGCACCACGGCTCGAGCACCCGTCACCGGCGCGGCTCCCAGCGCATCAGCCGGCGCGTGGCCAGCGCGCCGAGCGCCACCCAGGCGGCCAGCACCACAAGGGGCTGCGCGGCGTGCTCGAACGACGAGGCGAAGGTCACGGCCTCGTTGCCCGCCGTCAGGCCCGTCAGACCGAGCCGGAGCAGGTCCACCACGGGGGCCAGCGGGGTCAGCTCGGCAACCGTGCGCAGGGTGTCGGGCAGCACCGACAGCGGCAAGGTCAGCCCGCTGAACAGGATCGCCACGCCCAGCACCGGAATCGTGGTGATCTGCGCGGACTCCACCGACCGGGTCACCCCGGAGCTGGCGTAGCCGAGCAGGACGAACACCACCACGCCGAGCACCACGGCCGCGGCGACCAGCACCGGATTGACCATCGCGGGCAGGCCGATCGCCATCGCGAGCACGACGTACCCGGCCAGGAGCTGGGCGAGGACCACGGTCACGGCCGGCACCGCCATGGCGACCAGGATCTGCTCCCGGGTGACCTCCCCCGTGGTCAGCCGCTTCAGCGTGAGCTCCTCGCGGCGGGCGACGGCGGTTGCGGTGATGTTGTAGTAGACGATGAACATCAGGCCGAAGCCGATCAGCGCGGTCAGGATCATGCCGGACACGGCGCCACTGCCCGCGTCGCCGAGCTGGTCCTGGATCACGCCGACCAGCACGAGCACCATCAGCGGCGCAATGGCGATGGCGTTGAACAGCGCGGTACGGTTGCGCACCAGAAGGGTCAGCTCCGTGCGGCCGAGCGCCGCCACACGGCGCAGGCTCGCACCCGCTCCGGAGGCCCCGGCCCGTGCGCCGGGCGTCGTGGTCTGGGTCTGGGTCGTCGCGGTCATGCCGCCACCTCCTGTGTCCCGGCGCCGGCAGCGGCGTCGGCGTCGTCCGGGGATCGCTCGGCAATGGTGAGGAAGGCCTGCTCAAGCGAGGCGTCGCGGGCATCGAGGCCGTGCAGCGCCACGCCGTGGTCCGCAGCCCACTCCAGCAGGGTGCGCAGGTCCTCCTGCAGCCGGGGCGTCTCGACCACGACGGCGGTCGGCTCGTCACGGCGGCCCGGGGCGTGCGAGAGGGTTCCGAACAGCGCCGGGATCTCGGCCGCCGGCCGGTGCGTGCGGAAGCGGATCCGGGCGGGCTCGTCCGCGACGATCTGCTCCGGGGTGCCCTCGACGACGATGCGCCCGGCATGCATGATCGCGATGCGGTCGGCGAGCTCCTCGGCCTCCTCCAGATAGTGCGTGGTCAGGACCACGGTGGTGCCCTCGGCCAGCAGGGTGCGGATCTGTTCCCACGCCCGGCGCCGGCTCTCGGGGTCCAGGCCCGTGGTGGGCTCGTCGAGGAACAGCACGTCCGGGCGGCCCATGACGGCCAGGGCGAGGTCGAGACGGCGACGCTCGCCGCCGGACAGGGACGTGATGGCCACGTCCCTGCGCCCACCCAGGCCAACGGAGTCCAGCACCTGCGCGGGCACCCGCGGCGAGGTGAGGGTGCGAGCCCACGTGCGGGCCATCTCGGCCACGGTCAGGTCCGCGGGGAACCCGGCCTCCTGCAGCATGATGCCGGTCCGGTGCCGCACCAACCCGCGTTCGGTGTACGGGTCATGGCCGAAGACGCGGACGGCGCCGGCGCTCGGGCGGGCCAGTCCCTCCACGACCTCGAGCAGCGAGGTCTTGCCCGCCCCGTTGGTGCCCAGAAGCGCGAAAAGCTCGCCCTGACGCACGGTGAGGTCGACGCCGCGCACGGCCTCGAACGTGGACCCGTCGCCCCCGTAGCGGCGCCGCAGGCCGTCGATGGTGATGATGTCTGTGGTCATGCCTCCAGCGTGCTGCCGGGCGGCGGGCGCCAGTAGTGCCACCCGGCACGAGTTCGCCGGGCGCGTGCACGGATGACCCATGACATGCGTCACGGGTCGGTGCGGCGGCACCCGCGTCCGAGGGGCCGAGACGGCTGCCGCACCCGCGCGTCAGTGCGCCGTGGGCCTCGAGTCACGCGTCGTCGCCGCCACGACGGCAGGCAGGAGCAGCCCGACGGCGACGGCAACCGCCACGGCGACGAGCACTGCGCCGGCGACCGGCTGCCCGGACTGCGCCACGGTGACGCCCACCACGATCTGGAACAGCTGCCAGGTGAGCACCGGGGAGCGTGCCGCGCGGACCCCGCGCAGCAGCCCCCGCACGCCGATGACGAGCACGAGGGCCATCCCCCAGGCCAGTAGGGCGAGGGTGAGGGCGAGCGCGACGCGGCCACCGGTCACCGCGTCGACCACGCTCGCTCCTCCTGCCGCGAGGAGCGCCAGGCACTCCAGGCCGATGAGGACCACCACGAGGCCGAGCGCCCGGGGCGCCGCGGGGTCCGCGGGGGACGGTGCGGAGGAGGTGTCGTGTGGGTTGCGCGGGGAGTCTGGCACGGCCATACCCTACTCGAGCGCTGTCAAGCAAACTGGGTGTGACATACACCTCAGCGTTACGGAGAAGTTTCCTTTCCGTAACCCTTGTGGTCGACCGGTCGAAGTGTGAATCTTGATGAGGACGTTTTCCACCCCCCAAGCCGCTGCCCTGGGTCGCGGCTTGTCTTGTGCCACCGAGGAGTATCCATGGACTGGCGTCACCGCGCAGCGTGCCTGACCGAAGACCCCGAGCTGTTCTTCCCCATCGGGAACACCGGTCCGGCGCTGCTGCAGATCGAGGACGCGAAGGCTGTCTGCCGTCGCTGCGATGTTGTCGACACCTGCCTGAAGTGGGCGCTGGAGTCCGGACAGGACGCCGGTGTCTGGGGCGGCATGTCGGAGGACGAGCGCCGCGCGCTCAAGCGTCGCACCGCTCGCGCCCGCCGCGCCGGCTGACCGAGCCGCAGACTCCACGAGGGGGCGGCCCCCAACACCGGGGGCCCCACCGGGTGTGGGCGGCCCCGCTGGGGGCGGGCCCGGGGGAGGGGGCCGCCCCGCCCCCCCACCCCCCCAAACCC
>JBQGOU010000198.1:0-484 GCA_052086865.1 Cellulomonadaceae bacterium | reverse complement strand
GTCGACCCGCCCGCCCCCGCCGCCCGGGCTCACGGAGCCGCGTACACCTCGGGGGGCCCACGCCCTCCGGGGTCGGCCCCTCGTGCTGTCTGCGGCCGTGCTGTCGGCGGCCGTGCTGTCGGCGGCCGCCGCGCCGCACGACCGGACCTACCGCCCGTGCCCCTGGCCGGGCCTCAGTCGCGGCGTGATCCGGGCTCGCGCAGCTCGACCGAGACGGTCACGCTCGTGCCGCCCTCGGGGCGAGGCTCCCACGTGATCTCCCCGCGCAGCTCGTTGGTCACCAGGGTCCGCACGATCTGGGAGCCCAGGCCGGAGCCGGGCCCTTGCTCGGCGGGCAGGCCGACGCCGTCGTCGGCGATCGTCACCCGCAGGTGCGAGCCGGTGCGCTCGGCACCGATGGTGACCGTCCCCTCGCCGCGTCCCCGGAAACCGTGCTCGACGGCGTTGGTGACCAGCTCGGTGAGCACGAGCGCGAGCGCGGTGG
>JBQGOU010000197.1:2083-6747 GCA_052086865.1 Cellulomonadaceae bacterium | reverse complement strand
CGTCGCCTGGTCTGCTGCGGTCAGGGTCGGACGCCCTTCGGTTCGGGGCCGGAGCCCCCACATGCTCTGCCCCCATCATCTCAGGTCGTCACCGGACCGGCCCGCCGTCGAACGTCGGGGAGAATGGGCCCATGCCTACGCCGATTCCCGAACTCGCGTCCGTCCCCGCGCCCGTGCCGCCCGCCGGCCCGCCCGGGCACCCGACCGCGCGCCGGGCGCTGCTGCTCGGCGCCGGGGAGCTCGGCAAGGAGGTCGCGATCGAGCTGCAGCGCCTCGGCATCGAGGTCGTCGCTGCGGACCGGTACGCCGACGCTCCGGCGATGCAGGTGGCGCACCGGTCCGTCGTCGTCGACATGACGGACGCCGAGGCGTTGGCCACGGTGATCGACGAGGTTCGCCCGGACCTGGTCATCCCCGAGGTGGAGGCCATCGCCACGCAGGTGCTCGCCGACGTGGAGGCGTCCGGCCGCGCCGTCGTCGTCCCCACCGCCCGCGCCACCCAGCTGACGATGAACCGGGAGGGCATCCGGCGCCTGGCGGCCGAGACGCTCGGCCTGCCCACCTCCCCGTACCGCTTCGCGCGCAGCGCCGCCGAGCTCGCCGCCGGTGTGCGCGAGGTCGGGCTGCCGTGTGTGGTCAAGCCCGTGATGAGCTCCTCGGGCAAGGGGCAGTCCGTGGTGCGCGAGGCCGCGCAGGTCGAGGCCGCCTGGCGGCACGCGCAGGAGGGCGGGCGCGTACGTTCCGCGGAGCCCGCCGCCGTGATCGTCGAGGGCTTCGTCGACTTCGACTACGAGCTGACCCTGCTGACCGTCCGCCACGTGGGCGGCACCACGTTCTGCGACCCCATCGCGCACACCCAGATCGACGGCGACTACCGAGAGTCCTGGCAGGCGCCTGAGGTTCCCGAGCAGGTGCTGCGCCGCGCCCAGGAGATCGCGGCCGCCATCACCGACGACCTCGGCGGGTACGGCGTCTTCGGCGTCGAGCTCTTCGTCGCGGGCGACCAGGTGCTGTTCTCCGAGGTCTCGCCCCGGCCGCACGACACGGGCCTGGTTACCCTCGCCTCCCAGGACCTGAGCGAGTTCGCCCTGCACGCGCGCGCGGTGCTCGGCCTGCCCGCCGGTGATGTGACCCGGTTCGGCGCAGACCAGCAGGTAGCGGCGTCCTGTGCGGTGCTCGCCGAGGGACACGGCGTTCCGGTGGTGAGCGGGCTCGAGCGTGCGCTGGCGGTGCCGACTGCGCAGGTGCGCGTGTTCGGCAAGCCGGAGGTGGCCGGTCGACGTCGGGTTGCTGTCGCCGTCGCGCGCGGCGCCGGCGTCGACCAGGCGCGCGAGCGGGCGCGCGCCGCCGCCGCCGCGCTCACGGTCGAGCTGTGCTGACCGGCGAACCGGCGCCCGCAGCCGACGTCGGCGTCGGTCCCTGGCCCGGTGGCCGGGACGCTTGGCCCCGGATCGGATCCGGTCCGGACACACCGCTGGATCCACGCTATGACCCCGAGCTGCTCGCCGACGGCGACCATCGCAACGTCGCGGATCGCTTCCGGTACTGGACCCTCGAGGCGATCGTCGCGGACCTTGACACCCGGCGCCACGCCTTCCACGTCGCGATCGAGAACTGGGAGCACGATTTCAACATCGGGTCCGTCGTGCGCACCGCCAACGCGTTCGCGGCCGCGGCGGTGCACGTCGTGGGACGCCGGCGCTGGAACCGGCGCGGCGCGATGGTCACGGACCGCTACCAGCACCTGCACCACCATGGCGACGTCGAGACGCTGGTCGCCTGGGCGGCCGAGCGCGACCTGCCCGTAATCGGCATCGACAACGTCCCCGGCTCGGTGGCCATCGAGGGGCGGACGCTGCCCGAGGCGTGCGTGCTGCTGTTCGGGCAGGAAGGCCCCGGACTGTCCGGCCCGGCGCGGGCGGCGTGCCAGGAGATCTTGCACATCACCCAGTTCGGCTCGACGCGCTCGATCAACGCGGGGGCTGCGGCAGCCGTCGCGATGCACGCATGGGTCCAGCAGCACGCGCAGCCCGCTCCGCCCGGGTGAGCGTGCCGTTCCAGCGGTGGGCGTGCAGGGCAGCGTCGGCGGGTCGAACGGCCCACCGGCGGGCCCGCTTTCGTGACAGAATCGACGGTGAAAGCACGCAACTCAACCCGTACAGGAGTGTCCTTCGATGGCCATCGCAACCCCCGAGGTCTACAACGAGATGATCGACCGGGCGAAGGCGGGCAAGTTCGCCTACCCGGCCGTGAACGTGACGTCCTCCCAGACCGCCACGGCCGCCCTGCAGGGCTTCGCCGAGGCTGAGTCGGACGGCATCATCCAGATCTCCGTCGGTGGTGCCGAGTACGCCTCCGGCTCCACGATCAAGGACCGGGTCAACGGGTCCCTGGCGCTCGCCGCCTACATCACCGAGGTCGCCAAGAGCTACTCGATCACGGTCGCGCTGCACACCGACCACTGCACCGAGGCCAACCTGGACTCCTGGGTCCGCCCGCTGCTGGCGCACGAGGCCGAGCAGGTCAAGCGCGGAGAGAACCCGACCTTCCAGTCGCACATGTTCGACGGTTCGACCGTCCCGCTCGACCACAACCTCGTGGTCGCGGCCGAGCTGCTCAAGCTCTCGCAGGCGGCCCGCACGATCCTCGAGATCGAGGTTGGCGTCGTCGGTGGTGAGGAGGACGGCCACGAGGCCGAGATCAACGAGAAGCTCTACACCACGGTCGACGACGGTCTGAAGACGGTTGCCGCGCTCGGCACCGGGGAGAACGGCCGCTACCTGACCGCGCTCACCTTCGGCAACGTGCACGGCGTGTACAAGCCGGGTGCGGTCAAGCTGCGTCCCGCGCTGCTGGGTGAGATCCAGACCGAGGTCGGCAAGGTCGTCGGCAAGGACAGCCCGTTCGACCTCGTCTTCCACGGCGGCTCCGGCTCCACCGAGGCGGAGATCGCGGAGGCCGTGGACAACGGCGTCATCAAGATGAACATCGACACCGACACCCAGTACGCGTTCACGCGTCCGGTCGCCGGCCACATGTTCACCAGCTACGACGGCGTCCTGAAGATCGACGGCGAGGTCGGCAACAAGAAGAAGTACGACCCGCGCGTGTGGGGCAAGGCGGCCGAGGCCGGTATGGCCCAGCGCATCATCGAGGCCGCGCAGCAGCTGCGCTCGGCCGGGCACAAGCTCTGATCGACGCACTCGGCGTTCGATGAACGCGGCGAGGGCCCCGCACTCGGTGCGGGGCCCTCGCTCTGTTCATGGCGGGTGTCGGGGTGCGCGCGGTTCTGGGGCTCGGGGCCGTGGGAACCGTCACCGCTCCTGGTTGGGCAGCCGTTCGATCGTGAACTCGTCGATCGGCGCGATCTCGAACCCGGGGTCCTCGTCCAGGATGTCGAGCAGCTCGCCGATGCGCGTGACCTCGAGCAGAAACCGCATCGTGTCGGGTGCGCGCAGCACCCGGACCCGGTCGGGGACCCGCGTGGTCAGGCGTGCGAGGAACGCGACACCGGAGGAGTCCATGAAGGTCACGTGGTGCGCGTCGACCTCGACGGGAAGGCCGGCGGACACCGCGTCGTCGACGGCCTCGCCGAACTCGCCGGTCAGGCTTGCGTCGACCTCGCCGGAGAGCACGATCCTCGTCCAGGCGGCGCCCACCAGCACGTGAACGCTGCCGGGCTCGTCCGACGGCGGCGGCGCAGGCGCGGGGGGAGCGGGAGGAGCCGACGGCGCTTCGGACCCGGGAGAACGATGGGTCACGCCGTCGGCGGGAGAGTTGACGTCGCGCACGGTGCTCCTCTCGCAGTGATGGACGTCGCGCCGCGGACGGGCACGTCCTAGGGTTGAGTCGCGGGATGGGTGGTGCTCTTTAGGCAGCAGACTATCCACCGCAGCACCACGTGAGGCAACTATCGCGCCGGGCGGGCCGGTGCCGGATCGCCTCGTACACCCTGGCGGGTGCCGACGGGAAGGGACGGGGGCGGGGAGTGGCCGACGAGCGCGTACACCCTCTCCAGGACCTCACCGTGCCCGTGCGCGGTGCTTCCGGAGCAGCGCCGGGCACGGGCGCGCCTCCGCCGGGGCTGCTCGAGGCGGTGGCCGAGCATGCGGGAATTGCGCTGCTGGTCGTTGACCAGGAGGGCGGCGACCTCACGATCACCTGGGTCAACGAGTCCTTCTCACGAACGACCGGGTACGCGCCCGCCGACGTCGTCGGGCGGTCCTTGCAGGCGTTCTACCAGCACCGTTGGCGTGAGCAGGCGTTCGAGGACATCGCCGGACGGGTCGCCGACGGTGAGCTGGTCGATCTCACGCTCCCTTTTCTCCGGGCCGGCGGCGGCGAGCTGTGGCTGCGTGTGTCGCTGCGTGCCCTGCCCTCCGCGGAGCGGGTGCGGTGGGTGTGTACCGCAACCGACGTGACCGAGCAGGTGGAGCGCAGCGTGTGGCAGCTGGCCTCGCTGGAGTCGGAGCGGCGCATGCACCGGCTGCTCGACGCCCTGTCGCGCATCTCCGACCTGCTGGGCGACCCGGATCACCCGGACATGCTCGCCGAGATCTGTGACCTGCTCGTCGAGGACGCGGTGGACTGGGCGGGCTTCTTCTTCCTCGACGACGGGCTGCGCCAGGTCACCGGCATCGACCCGCGCGCCGAGTCGGTAGGCC
>JBQGOU010000197.1:426-2073 GCA_052086865.1 Cellulomonadaceae bacterium | reverse complement strand
GGGTCCGGGCGGGGAGATCGCCGATCTTGTCGCCCGCATCGCGCGCGGCGAGGCGGACGCGGGCTCGAAGCTCGACCTCCGGGCCGCCTACCCGCCGGGGTCGATGTCCGACGACGTGCAGCGGGCGGTCCGCACGGGGCTGGGCGCGCGGCGCGCGGACACCGCGTGGGTTGTCACGGTTCCCGGGCCGCGGTGTGCGGCCGGCGTGCTCGTCGCAGTCCCCCGCGAGCAGGACGAGGCGGAGCCCGACGGCCAGGAGCTGACGGTTCTCGAGGTGGTGGCCAGGCGGGTGGGCATGGCCGTCGAGAACACCCGGCTGTACGCGCGCGAGCATGCTCTTGCCGAGACGTTGCAGCGCGCAATGCTTCCGCAGCAGGCCGACGTGCCCGGTCTCGACGTGTGGACCTACTACTCGCCCAACTCCGGTCACGCTCAGGTGGGCGGTGACTGGTACGACGTGCTCGACATCGCGCCGGGCACCGTCGGCCTCGTGGTCGGCGACGTCGTGGGGCACGACGTTGAGGCTGCGGCCGTCATGGGTCAGCTGCGCTCCGTGGTGCGCGCCTATGCGTACGAGGTCGTGGAGCCGTCCCCCGTGCTGGAGCGGGTGGATCGCCTGCTGACCGGGATGCGCATCCCGCGGGCGGCGAGCGCGGTCTACGCGACGATGGTGCGCGAGGGGCGTAGATGGCGGCTGGGGTACAGCACCGCGGGCCATCTGCCGCCGCTGCTGTTGCGCGACGGCGAGGTGACCCAGTTGCGCGACGGCAAGGGGCCGATGCTGGGGTTCGGTGGCAGACCCCGGACACAGGGCAGTGCCGACCTCGGTCCGGGCGACACGCTCGTGCTCTACACCGACGGGCTGATCGAACGGCGGGACCGCGATCTGCGCAAGGGCGTGACGAGCCTCCTCGAGGTGGCCGGGGGAGCCCGAGCCGCCGACGCCGCGGGTATCGGCGAGGAGCTTCTGGCCGCCTTCGCCCAGGCGCCGGAGGACGACGTCGCCGTCCTGGTGGTCCGGATCCCGGCGCCGCGCGACGAGGTCGTCCGGGCCGGCAGCCCGCGGGCCCGGCGCTGGTCGCTGCCGAGCGAGCCAGCGTCGATCGCCCGCGCCCGCCAGCTGGTGCTGCGCACGTGCCAGGCCTGGGGCCTGGACAACGTGGCGAACTCCGAGCTGGTCGTCTCCGAGCTGACGGCCAACGCCGTGCTGCACGGGTGGGGCGTGGTCTCGCTGCGCCTGTTCGACACGGGCGACGGCCTGCGGATCGAGGTGCAGGACTCCAACCCGGCGCCGCCGGTGGCGACCCAGGGGCACCCCGGCGGCATCGGCGGCTACGGCATCCAGATCGTCGATCGGCTCGCGGACTGGGGGTGGCGGCCCAGCCGTGACGGCAAGATCGTCTGGGCGCGGCTGCGCTCCCGGCGCAGCCCGGAGGAGAGCGGGCCGAAGGCGAACGGCTGACGCCGCGCCAGGCGGGTTACTCGGTGCCGCCGGCCGGCGTCAGGCAGGAGTGCTCGGCATCGATCCGGAACAGGTCGAGCGCGCCGCACACCTCCAGCACGAACAGGTCGCGCTCGTCGCAGCCGCGCAGCACCGTGGCGCCTCCGCGTCGCTGGCCCGCCTGGGCGAGGGAGATGAGGAACGCC
>JBQGOU010000197.1:0-416 GCA_052086865.1 Cellulomonadaceae bacterium | reverse complement strand
TGGAGTCCATGAACGTCACGTCGCACATGTCGATGACGAGCAGCGGGCGGCGCAGCCCGACGACCCGGGCGGTGATCTCGGGGAACTGGTCGCGTTCTGCGAGGTCGAGGTCGCCCGCAATCACGATGGTCGTCGTGGCGGGTGAGGTGGAGATCTCGATCATGTGCCCTCGTACGGGTGAGACGGACTTTTCGACCATAGTCGCCGCAGTGGAGCCGTGCACGGCGGCGCCAGGCACGCCGGGTCACGGTTGAGCCACGATCCTCTCTGCGCGCTCGCACGCGGCGCGATCGCGCGAGCGGCACAATGGAGCCATGACCACGCATCCGCGCCCACAGAACATCCAGCTCGGTCCCCTGGAGGTCCGTCTGCCCGACCAGCCCGAACTGGCTGCTCGCGAGCTGCGCGCCTCGGGC
>JBQGOU010000196.1:0-6754 GCA_052086865.1 Cellulomonadaceae bacterium | reverse complement strand
GGGCGGTGGGGGGGGTCGTTGGGCATGGAGGGTCTGGGGTTGGGGCGGGTCAGGGGCGTCGCTGCGGTCGGGTGCGGCCTGGCGGGGGGCCGAATCGGGCACCCCGCCCGCACGCGCCCCTGCCGCGTCGGGATGCACCTGGATCGACAGCGAGCGCTCGATCGCCAGAAGCTTGACCAGGAAGGGCATCCGGTCCCCGACCTCCTGGCGTACGCGGCACCCCAGGATCTCGTGGGGGTGCCGGGCGATGAGGTCCGCCAGGGTGGGCGCAGCGTCGAC
Source organism: Cellulomonadaceae bacterium (assembly GCA_052086865.1). Classification (GTDB taxonomy): domain Bacteria; phylum Actinomycetota; class Actinomycetes; order Actinomycetales; family Cellulomonadaceae; genus Flavimobilis. Next base: position 6,475 of record JBQGOU010000196.1, on the reverse strand, counting down.
CCCGTGTGCGCCGGCTGCGGCCGGACCGGCACGGACCGCCAGTGCCGGAGCGGCGGCGTGCGCACCGAACCAGAGCTCGGCGAGCGGGTGCCCGTCGGGGTCGATGCCCAGGAACTCGGGCAGGACGGTGCGCGATCCCCATCCGTAGGACTGCACCGCACCGCGCAGCGTCCACATGTCCGCAGCACCTCCGTCGACGTTGTCGGAACGACGAGAAGCCTAACCGAAACGCTTCGGCTCTGTCTGGTCGGCTCGCTGACCCGTTGGCCCGTTGCGGGCCGACCCAGGGGCCGTCCCGGTAGCCTGGGCTCGCCTGGCGCTCCCGCGCCCGCGATCCGGGAGGACCACGTGAGCGTGTCGCTCGTCCTGCTCGCCCTGCACGTGGTGCTGGGCTTCGTCGCCGCCGTCGCGATCTCGCTGCGTCGCACGCCGGCGACGGCGATCGCGTGGATCCTGACGATCGTCTTCATCCCGGTCCCGTCGCGTTCCTGCTGGTCGGCGTCGGCCGTCTCCCGCGGCACCGCCGTCACGCTGAACCGGAACCTCGGGGCGCTGCCCATGGTCGCCGGCAACACCGCCCGGCTGCTGGAGGACTACGACGGCTCGTTCGCGGCGATGGTCGCGGACATCGACGAGGCGCGGGACCACGTCCACGTCGAGTTCTACATCCTGGTTCTCGACGAGGCGACCCGTCCGCTCTTCGACGCTCTGGCCCGGGCCGTCGCGCGCGGGGTGCGGGTGCTGGTGCTCTCGGACCACGTGTCCGGGTTCATGTTCCCGGGCCGGCGTCGGACGCGGTCCGCGCTCGCGGCCATGGGCGCCGAGTGGCGGCCCATGCTTCCCCTGCGCCCGTGGCGCCTGCGGTGGCAGCGCCCGGCCCTGCGCAACCACCGCAAGATCGTCGTCGTCGACGGCCGGGTGGGGTACACCGGCTCACAGAACCTCATCGACGCGAGCTACCTCAAGTCAGCCAACCGGCGCCGTCGTCTGCACTGGGTCGAGCTCATGGTGCGCCTGGAGGGGCCCGTCGTCGGCGAGCTCGACGCCGTGTTCGTCACGGACTGGTTCAGCGAGACCGGAGAGCTGCTGCCCGTCGACTCCCTGCGCGTGCCGGACCCGAGCCCGGCCGCAGCCGACGTCGGCCGGGGCGCGGGTGCGCTCGTGCGGAGCGTCGACGCGCAGGTCGTGCCCAGCGGCCCCAGCTTCGAGAACGACAACAACCTCAAGCTCTTCGTCCTGCTCATCCAGAATGCGCGGCGGCGGGTGAGTATCACCAGCCCCTACTTCGTGCCCGACGAGTCGACCCTGCTGGCCATCGTCACCGCCGCCTCGCGCGGACTCGAGGTCGAGCTGTTCGTCTCCGAGGTGGCGGACCAGCCGGTGGTCCACCACGCACAACGCTCGTACTATGCCGCGCTGCTGGACGCCGGGGTGGCGATCCACCAGTACCGGGCACCCGCCGTGCTGCACGCCAAGCACTTCACGATCGACGAGGACGTTGCGGTGATCGGCTCGAGCAACATGGACATCCGGTCCTTCAGCCTCAACATGGAGGTGTCGGTGCTGGTGCGCAGCCGTGAGCTCGTGGACCGCCTGCGCCTGGTGGAGGATCACTACCGCGCCAACAGCGTGCCGATCGACGCGAAGCAGTGGTCCGCGCGCCCGGTGCCGGGAAAGGTGCTGGACGGTCTGGCCCGCCTGACCTCGGCGCTGCAGTGAGCGGTTGCCCGGCTGAGACGCTCGCGTCCTACGTCGCGTCCTACTTCGTGTTCGCGGAGGCGAGCGCCTGCCGATGCTGCTCGAAGGGCAGATCCTCCAGGTCAAGGTGCGGGTTGTCGTCCTGTCCGTCCACCAGCGCGTGCGCCTCGGCGTGTGAGGACACCGAGGGCATCGAGCCGGGCAGGGGCCGGCGCGCGGACTCGCGCATGAACCACACGGCGACCGCGCCCACCAGTGACGTGCCGATCAGGTAGAAGGCTGGGGACAGCTCGTTCCCGGTCGCCTGCAGGATGGACTCGATGATCAACGGCGAGGTTCCGCCGAACACGGCGACTGCCACGTTGTAGGAGACTCCCATGGCCCCGTACCTGGCCGATGTCGGGAACAGCGCGGGCAGGGCGGAGGCGAGGTTGCTCACGTAGAACGTCACCGGGACGGCGATCAGCCCAAGGCCTACGAGGGTGGACCAGATCGCGCCGTGGGCGAGGAACAGGAAGGCGGGGACGGCCAGCACCACCATCGTGGCCGAGCCCAGCCACAGCACCGGACGGCGCCCGATCCGGTCCGAGAGACGCCCGGCCAGCGGGATGCACAGCGACATCACCACGAGCACGGGGATGGTCAGCAGCGTGCCGTGCACCGCGTCGTAGCCGAGGGTGTCGGTGAGGTAGGTCGGCATGTAGCTGGTCAGGGCGTACCCAGCCGTGTTCGCGGCGGCCACGAGCATCACGGCGATGAGGAGCGGGCGCCAGTGCTCGCGCACCATGGCCCCGGTGCTCGCGGGCGCGTCCACGCCAGTGGCCGCATCCTCGGAGCGCTGCTCCTGGGCGTCCAGCTGCGCCTGGAACGCCGGCGACTCCTCGATCTTCATGCGGAAGTAGATCGCCACCGCGCCGAGCGGTCCCGCCACCAGGAACGGGATCCGCCACGCGCCGTCCAGCACGGCCTGCTGGCCCAGGCCGAGCTGCAGGGCGGAGACGACGGCAGCGCCGATCGCGAAGCCCAGGTAGGAGCCCAGGTCGAGGATCGAGGCGAAGTAGCCGCGCCTGGCGTCGGGCGCGTACTCGCTGACGAACGTGGTGGCTCCCGCATACTCGCCGCCCGTGGAGAAGCCCTGCAGAAGCTTGAGCAGCACGAGGAGAATCGGCGCCGCGGCGCCGATGGCGCCGAAGTCCGGGAGCAGCCCGATCGCGAAAGTGGAGATCGCCATGAGAATCAGCGTCGTCGCGAGCACCTTCTGGCGCCCGATCCTGTCCCCGAGGCGACCGAGCACGATCCCGCCGAGCGGGCGCGCGACATACGTGGAGGCGAAGACGCCGAGGGAGAAGAGCACCTGCACCGAGGAGTCGGCCGTCGGCAGGAACACCTGCCCCATGGTGACGGCGAGATAGCCGTACACGCCGACGTCGTACCACTCCATGGTGTTGCCCACGACGGTGCCGGTCACCGCGCGGCGCATGACCGGGCGGTCGACGACGGTCACGTCCGAGGTGCGCAGGCGCGGTGGGCGCAGGCCCAAGCGGTGGTGCTTCCGGGCGCCGGACTCGGGCGCGCGCGACGGTGGGGTGGTGGTCATTCGTTCCTCCAGGCGAGCGCGCACGAGGGCCGAGCAGCACCGGGAGGGGCGCGGGCCCTGCGCTGCGGGTCACGGATCGCGGCTGGCCTACCGGTGGCGGTGGGCCGGTGCCTGCCGGAGGGTCCGGCGGCGACGATCGGTTCCGTCTGCGCTGCGTCGGGCGGGGCGCCCGACGTGTCGTCACGGCACCCGTCCGGCACCGTTTGAGAACGACGTCGAAGGACGTTACTCCTTCTTGACCAGACCGGCAACGACACGTGACCCGGGTCACGAAGGCGAGGCCCTGGTCCTGGCGCGCGGCCCCACGATAATGGCTATCATTAGACGCGCCAGACTCGCCGCAAGGGTGCGACGGCACGAACCCAGCAGAACCGAGGAACCATGAACCGTCGCCAGACCACCCGCGCACTCACCGCACTGCTCGTCACCCCCCTGCTCGCGCTTGGCGCGTGCTCGTCCGCGGGTGGCGACGCGACCACCTCGCCCACCTCCGGCACGCCGTCCGCGTCCGGCGCCTGCCCCGCCGACCTGCTCGACGTCGTCGTCAGCGTCGACCAGTGGGGCGATATCGTCCAGGCGCTTGCGGGGGACTGCGCCACGGTGCACGTGGTGCTCGCAAGCTCCTCGGTCGACCCCCACGACTACGAGCCCTCCCCGGCCGACGCGGCCGTGTTCGATGACGCCGACCTCGTCGTCGTGAACGGCGCGGACTACGACCACTGGGCGAGCGACCTCGCCGCCAACGCCGCCTCCACGCCGGCCGTCGTCGACGCCGGCGAGGTGGTGGGTGCCGCCGAGGGCGCCAATCCGCACCTGTGGTACTCACCCACGGACGTCGCCGACGTCGCCCAGGCGGTGACCGACGAGCTCTCGACGCTCGCCCCGGACGCGACGGACTACTTCGCGGACCAGCACACCGCGTGGACCTCGGCGATGGGCGATTACACGGCGCTCGTCGACACCCTCAAGAACGAGGCCGCGGGCCGCACCTATGCGGCGAGCGAGAGCGTGTTCGACCTGATGGCCGAGGCGATCGGACTCGAGGACGTCACGCCGACGGGCTTCGCCCAGGCGGCGGCCAACGAGACCGACCCGACACCGGGTGACGTCGCCGCCTTCGAGAGCGTGCTGCGCGACGGTAAGGTCGACGTGCTGATCTACAACACGCAGACCGAGGGGTCCATCCCCGAGCAGGTCCGCAAGGTCGCCGAGGAGGCGGGAGTGCCCGTGGTCGAGGTCACCGAAACCGTTGCGCCCGGATCGGACTCGTTCCAGGCCTGGCAGGTCGCCCAGCTCGAGGCGCTCGCCACGGCCCTCGGCGACGATGCCTGAGCCCGCTGCGCAAGCCGCCGTGCCGGCCGCCGCCCTCGACGACGTCAGCGTCGTGCGCGGCGGCCGACTCGTGTGGTCCGAGGGGACGTTCACGATTCCGACGGGCTCCATCACCGCCGTGATCGGGCCCAACGGCTCCGGCAAGACCACCCTGCTTGAGCTGCTGCTCGGGCTCCTGGAGCCGGCGAGCGGAACCGTCACGGTTCTGGGGCGCCCCGCAGGCCACACCGGGGACGACGTCGGCTACGTCCCCCAGGACTACACCGCGGCCGTGGGCGAGGCGTTGCGCGCGCGGGACGCGGTCACCCTCGGTCTGCTCGGCAAGCGGTGGGGGGTCCACATCACCACCGCCGAACAGCGGGCCCGCGTCGAAGAGGCAATGCGTGAGGTCGATGCTCTCGACATCATCGACCACCGGTTGTCCGCACTCTCCGGCGGGCAGCGTCAGCGGGTGGCCATCGCCCAGGCGCTCGTCGCCCGGCCCCGTCTGCTCCTGCTGGACGAGCCGCTCGCCAACCTCGACCTGCGCAACCAGCGTGAGGTGGTGACGCTGCTGGCCAAGCTCAACAGGGATCTGGACGTGACGATCGTCGTGGTGGCGCACGACCTCAACCCGCTCCTGCCGGTGCTCACCGGCGCCGTCTACCTGCTCGACGGCCACGCCCACCACGACACCATGGGCGGCGTCGTCGACGACCGGCTTTTGACGCACCTGTACGGCACGCCGTTGCACGTGGTGCGCACCCCCCAGGGCGACCTGTTCGTGAGGGGAAGCTGATGCCCACCCTCGCCCCCAGCCTGCTCGGCCTCGCCTACCAGCCCAACTGGTGGGAGGTGCTGACCTCCTCGTTCATGCGCAACGCACTGCTCGGCGGCACCGTGGTCGCCCTTGCGGCCGGCATCATCGGCTACTTCGTGGTGGTGCGTTCCACGGCGTTCGCCGCCCACGCCCTGGCCCACATCGGCCTGCCCGGCGCCACGGGCGCCGTGCTGCTGGGGCTGCCCGTCACCCTCGGCCTCGCCGTGTTCTGCATCGGCGGCGCCGTCGTGATCGGCGCGCTCGGGCGCCGCGCCAACGACCGGGAGGTCGCCACCGGCACCGTGCTCGCCTTCGCCACCGGTCTGGGCCTGTACTTCGCCTCGCTGGCCACCAAGAGCTCGAGCACCATGACCAACGTGCTGTTCGGCAACCTCCTGGCGATCTCCACCCAGCAGCTCGTCGTCTTCGCCGGCTTCCTCGCCGCCGTCGTCGGCGTCGTCGCCCTCGTCTACCGACCGCTGCTGTTCGCCTCCGTGGACGAGCGCGTGGCGCGTTCGCGCGGGGTGCCTGTGCGGGCGTTGTCGGTGCTGTTCATGGTGCTGCTCGCCATCGTCGTCACGATGGCCGTCCAGGTGGTGGGCACGCTGCTGCTGTTCGCCCTCGTCGTGACCCCTGCCGCCACCGCGATTATGCTCACCCCGCGACCGGGCCGCGCGCTTGCGCTCGCCACGGGCATCAACCTGGTCTCCGTGTGGGCCGGCCTGGTGCTCGCCACCATGTTCAACCTCCCGCCGAGCTTCACCGTCGTCACGATCGCCTGCGGCACCTGGCTCGTGGTGCGGCTCGCGCGCCGCACCGTCGTTCTCTGAGACGCGCGCGGTAGGGTCGCCGCACCGGAGCCCGCCCCGTGCGGCGGGTACGCGATCCTGCCAGGAGGAGTCATGACCGCTTCGGCCCACCGCGTGCCCCACGGCGTGCACTCCGAGGTGGGGCGTCTGCGCACCGTGCTGGTGTGCGCCCCCGGCCTCGCGCACGAACGGCTGACCCCCACCAACTCCGATGACCTGCTGTTCGATGACGTGCTCTGG
>JBQGOU010000195.1:0-6767 GCA_052086865.1 Cellulomonadaceae bacterium | reverse complement strand
AACCCCACCGGGGTGTCCCACGCGGCGGAGGAGGCCTGCGAGGACGACGACGCGTGACCCGGGCACGGCCCCCGACCGTTCGCGCAGCACGCGGAGCACGTATCCGGCCACGCCGAACGCCGCGCGCTGCATCAGCGGAGCCCCGGACGCCAGCGCCGAGGCCTCGGCCTCCCGGACGGGCCCCTGCCCGAATGCTTCGATCATGGCCACCATCCTGCCGCACGGACGCGTCGCCGGCCGGGCGCAAAGGGCGTCAGCGTGCGGACTGCAGCAGCGGCCCGGCGAGCACCTGCCGCGACGGCGGAGTGACCGTCCCGTGCGCCGAGCGCCACAGGTACTCACGCAAGGGCAGGCCGGAGGCCTGTACCTGCGCCGCCCGCTCGCGTCCGACGTAGCGGAAGTGCCACGACTCGGCCTCGTAGCACGTGCGCGTATCGGCCCCGGTCGGATAGCTCAGCACGAAGCCGTACCGCCAGGCGTTCTCGCCCAGCCAGGCCCCGGCAGCAGTGGCTCCCCAGTCGTCGTACTGCCAGGGGGTGCGGGTGTCGTCCGCGCTGCGCAGGTCCACCGCCGTGCCCAGCTGGTGCTCGGAGTGCCCCGGCGGAGCGCTGACCGCGGCCGCCCGCTCGGGGCCGATCGCCCGCACAAGGCTCTCGAGGACGGCCCGCTGGTCCGCGTGGCTGCGATAGGCGGAGTGTACGGCGAACGGTGCGCCGGCCGCCTCGGCGGCACGGGCCATCTCGGCAAGGTCGTCCAGGACGAGCCCGCGGACCTCGCCGGTGCCGGGGATCGCGGCCTCGGAGACGGGCACGAGATCGGTCGGTGCATAGCCCTCGGGCAGCCTGTGCTCGGGGTCGAGCACCGTCCACGCCCAGTCCTCGAGACCGGCACGGGGCGCCTCGACGTCACCCGCACGGCACTCGGGCAGGGCGGGTCCGTCCTCCTGCGCTGCAGCCGGCGGGGCCGCCGGAAGGGAAAGGGCGGCGAGGGCGAGCGCCCCGGCCAGCACGCGTGACCTGAACATCCTTGTCAGGCTAGCGCAGCCCCCGGAGCGGCCCTCAGCCCTCAGCGACGACCATGGCGACCGCAAGCCCACCGTCGTGGGACAGCGTGAGGTGCCAGGTGCGCACCCCGAGCTCGTCGGCGCGGGCCGCCACCGTGCCGGCGGTGTGCAGAACGGGGCGTCGCTGGGTGTCGCGCACCACCCACGCGTCGTGCCAGCGCAGGCCGGAGGTGCCCAGCGCCTTCACCACGGCCTCCTTGGCGGCGAACCGCGCCGCCAGGGACCGGGGTGGCAGGTCGCGCTCCAGGGGGACGAAGAGCCGCTCGGCAAGCCGAGGGCGGCGCTGCAGCGCCGCGGCGAACCGGGCCACGTCAACCACGTCGACGCCGATGCCGACGATCACAGCGTGGTGGCCCGCGGGCCGGGTGCGGGGATCGGTCCGTGCCGGCGGGCGAAGGTCACTCGACAGTGACCGACTTGGCGAGGTTACGCGGCTGATCGACGTCAAGACCCTTGGCCGTCGCGAGCGCGCACGCAAAGATCTGCAGCGGGACGACGGTCAGCAGAGGCGCGAGCAGGGTCGGCGACTGCGGCACCCAGAACACCTCGTCGGCGTAGGGCAGCACCTCCTCGTCCCCGTCCTCGGCGATCACGAGCGTCCGGGCGCCGCGCGCACGGATCTCCTGGATGTTGGACACGACCTTGGAGTGCAGGCCGTCGCGGCCCCGGGGGGAGGGCACGATGACGAACACCGGTTGCCCCTCCTCGATGAGGGCGATCGGCCCGTGCTTGAGCTCGCCCGCGGCGAAGCCCTCGGCGTGGATGTAGGCAAGCTCCTTGAGCTTGAGCGCACCCTCGAGCGCGACGGGGAAGCCGACGTGCCGGCCCAGGAAGAGCACCGACGTCGCCCCGGACATCGAGCGGGCCACCTCGCGCACGTGCTCGGCACGGTCCAGCAGCAGCTCGATGCTGGCGGGCATGGCCCGCAGGTCCTCGAGCACCTCCTCGACCTCGTCGGGGAACTTGTTGCCGCGCAGCTGCGCGAGGTAGAGCCCGAGCAGGTAGGCGGCCGTGATCTGCGCGAGGAACGCCTTGGTGGACGCGACTGCGACCTCCGGTCCGGCGTGGGTGTACAGCACCGCGTCGGACTCGCGGGGGATCGTCGAGCCGTGGGTGTTGACGATCGAGAGCACCTTCGCGCCCTGCTCGCGAGCGTGGCGCACCGCCATGAGCGTGTCCATGGTCTCCCCGGACTGGGAGACCGCGACGACAAGCGTGTGTTCGTTGACCACCGGGTCCCGGTACCGGAACTCGTGGGCCAGCTCGACCTCGACCGGGATCCGGCACCAGTGCTCGATGGCGTACTTGGCCACATGGCCGGAGTACGCCGCGGTGCCGCACGCGATGACGACGATCTTGTCGATGCGGCGCAGCACGGACTCGTCGATGCGCAGGTCGTCCAGCTGCAGACGCCCGTGCAGGTCGGCGCGGCCCAGCAGTGTGTCCGCCACGGCCTTGGGCTGGTCGTGGATCTCCTTGTCCATGAAGGACGCGAACCCGCCCTTCTCGGCGGCGGCTGCGTCCCAGTCCACCGTGAACCGCTTGACCTCCACCGGAGCGCCGTCGAAGTCGGTGACCTCGACGGTGTCCGGGGTCAGGGACACGACCTGGTCCTGACCGAGCTCGAGCGCCTCACGCGTGGAGGCGATGAATGCGGCGACGTCCGACCCGAGGAAGTTCTCGCCCTGGCCCAGCCCCACCACGAGCGGGGAGTCGTGCCGTGCACCGACCACGAGGTCCGGGCGGTCGGCGTGCACGGCGAGGAGGGTGAACGTGCCCTCGAGCCGGCGCGCGACGGCGCGCATCGCCTCGGCGAGGTCACCGCACAGCGCGTACTCGCGGGCCAGCAGGTGCGCGGCCACCTCGGTGTCCGTCTCGGAGAGGAACTCCACGCCCTCCTCCAGCAGCTCGGCCTTGAGCGGGGCGAAGTTCTCGACGATGCCGTTGTGGATCACGGCCAGGCGACCGTCGTCGGCCAGGTGCGGGTGCGCGTTGGCGTCCGTGGGCGCGCCGTGCGTGGCCCACCTCGTGTGCCCGATGCCGGCCGTGGCCGGCGGCAGCGGGTTCAGCTCGAGCTCGGCGACGAGGTTGACCAGCTTGCCCGCGCGCTTGGCGCTGGCCACCCGGTCCAGGTCAGGTGCCACGAGGGCGACTCCGGCCGAGTCGTACCCTCGGTACTCCAGACGCCGCAGGCCCTCGAGCAGGACCTCCTGGGTGCGGGAGGAAGGGGCAGCTGAGGTGACGTGACCGACGATTCCACACATGCCCGGCAGTCTAACCGTCAGGGGTCAGCGTTCGAGCCGGACGGACGAACGCCCGGCACGCCGGGCACCGTTTCGCTCGGCGGGTCCGGTTCCGGCACAATCACTCAGGTGGTCGCCATCCAGCACTCGCTGCCGCTGTCTCCCTATGTGGAGATGAACCGCGAGCAGTGGAGCCGCCTGTCCTCGTCGACGCCGTTGCCGCTGACCGACGCGGATCTGCGGCGCCTACGCGGCCTGGGCGACCCGATCGACCTGGCCGAGGTCGAGGCGATCTACCATCCGCTGTCACGGCTGCTGAACCTCTACGTCCGGGCGACGCGGGGGCTGCACGAGGCGTCCTCGACCTTCCTGCACGAGGACACCGGGACCACGCCCTACGTCATCGGGGTCGCCGGTTCCGTGGCGGTGGGCAAGTCCACCACCTCACGCGTCCTGCGCGAGCTCATGGCCCGCTGGCCCGAGACGCCGACGGTCGAGCTGCTGACCACCGACGGTTTCCTGTACCCCAACGCCGAGCTCGAGCGACGCGGGCTGATGGAGCGCAAGGGCTTCCCCGAGTCCTACGACCGGCGGGCCCTGGTGCGGTTCCTCACCCGGGTCAAGGCCGGGGCACGCGAGGTCCGCGGGCCGGTCTACTCGCACCTGACATACGACATCGTGCGCGACGAGGAGGTGGTCGTCCGCCGTCCCGACGTGCTGATCGTCGAGGGCCTGAACGTGCTGCAGCCCGCCCGGCCCGGCCCGGAGTCGGGCTCCAGCCTCGCGGTGAGCGACTTCTTCGACTTCTCCATCTACGTGGACGCACGGACCGCGGACGCCCGCCAGTGGTACGTGGACCGCTTCCTCACGCTGCGCCGCACTGCGTTCGCCCACCCGGAGTCGTACTTCCACCGCTATGCGTCGTTGTCGGACGAGCAGGCGGCCGAGCGCGCGGAGCAGATCTGGGACTCGATCAACGAGCCGAACCTGGTGCAGAACATCCTGCCGACCCGGTCCCGGGCCACGCTGGTGCTGGCCAAGGGGCCCGACCACTCGATTGAACGGGTCCGGCTCCGCAAGCTCTAGGCCCGCTCGACCGACTCCAGCCGCTCGCAGCTCTCCTGCGCAGGGCGCGTCTCCTGCGCAGCAGTCTCCGCCGCGACGGGGCGTTCACGATCGGGACGGCGGGTCATCTGGCCCCGGCGACGCGCCAGGCGGCTCATCACCTGGTCGAGCAGCACGCCAGCGGCCACGCCCATGACGACACCGACGGCCATCGCCAGGAGCGTGTTGTGGCCGAACCAGGAGGCGGCAACCGTCCCGATGCCGACCGAGAAGCACGCCCACATGACGGCGGCCACGCCCGAGACGAGCAGGAACCGCCGTCGGGGGTAGCGCAGTGCCCCGGCGGTCATGTTCACGGCGACGCGTCCGATCGGCACGTAGCGAGCCGCCAGGATGAACGCGGCCCCGCGCTGCTTCAGCGTCGCGTCGGCCCAGGCCACGGCCTTGCGTCCGCGCGCACCGCGCAGGAACGGCACCCGTTCGGTGCCGATACCCCGCCCGATCAGATAGGCGATCTGGTCGCCCAGCCAGGCGCCCAGCGCGGCCGCGGCCAGCAGCAGGGCGATGTTCGGGTGCCCGGTGGTCAGCGCCGGCACGGCAAGGGCGATCACCACCGACTCGCTGGGGATGGGAGGAAAGAACCCGTCGATGGTCGCGAAGAGCACGAGCACCACATAGACCCACGGCGTCGCGGCGAACGCCAGGATCCAGCTCTCCAGGTCGGCGAGTGCCTGAGCGATCAGGTCGGTCACGGGTCCCCCATCGGGAGTGGTCGGTGCGAACGCGTTCAGCCTAGGTGTGCCGGGCGCAGAAGACATCGGGGATTTCCCCCACACGGCCCCTGAGCCAGTCTTGCCGGTGCGCGCCGGGTGGGCATCCTTCGCAGGGATGAGTTCGCCGCTCGACATCCGACCTGGGTCGCAGGCTCAGCCCTCGGACGGCCCCTCGACCCGGAAGCCGAGCGCGGCGCCCGCACGGGCCGGGGCGGGGTCCTGCGCCCACAGGCGCCCGTACGTGTCGTTCTCGCACAGCGACCGCGGCTCGGCCACATCGACGTAGAGGCGTCCGCGCAGGTGGTCGGTCTCGTGCTGCACGATGCGGGCGGGCCAGCCTGTGAGGATCTCGTCCACGTCCTGGCCACGGTGGTCCGCCGCCACCAGCCGCACGCGGCGTGGCCGCGTGGCGACGGCCTGGTAGCCCGGCACGCTCAGGCAGCCCTCGTAGAAGGAGCGCAGCTCCTCGCCCACAGGGTCATACCGGGGATTGACCAGCACCCGGAAGGCGAGCGGCGTGCGCTCCCGCGCGTCGCCGCGCGCGTCGGCGCCCATCCCGGCGTCCTCGGCGACGGCCAGAGCCAGGCCGAGCCCGATCTGGGGTGCGGCCAGCCCCACGCCCGGCGCCGCGTGCATGGTCGCCCGCATGGCCTCGAGGAGCCGGGGCAGCAGGGACCCGAGCTGACCGGTGTACGCGGCGGCCGGGCTGCGCAGCACAGGGTGCCCCGCACACACGATCGGCAGGACCCCGTCAGGGTGGGCGTCCAGGTGATCAGACACCCGCTGCATGAGCGCGGGGTCGGCCCCGCCGCTCACAACGCGAGCTCGGCGCGCACCACGTCGGCCAGCCGGTGCGCGGCGCCGTCGGCCTCCGCCTGGGTCGCAGCCTCGACCATGACGCGCACGAGGGGCTCGGTGCCCGAGGACCGCAGCAGCACGCGGCCGGTCTCCCCCAGCTCCGCCTCGACGTCAGCCACCGCGGCGAGCAGCGCCTGGTCGGTGGCCGCCCTGGCCTTGTCCACGCCGGGGACGTTGACAAGCGTCTGCGGCAGGCGCCGCACCACCCCGGCAAGGTCGGCGAGCGTACGCCCGGTGTCAACCACGCGCCGGGCCAGCTTCAGGGCCGTCAGCACCCCGTCACCGGTAGTCGCGTACTCGGACAGGATGATGTGGCCGGACTGCTCCCCGCCCAGCCGGTACCCGCCGCGGCGCATCTCCTCGAGCACGTACCGGTCCCCCACGCCGGTCTGCACCGTGCGGATGCCGGCGTCGCGCATGGCGAGGAGCAGGCCCAGGTTGCTCATGACCGTGACCACGAGGGTGTCCTCGGCCAGGGCACCGGCGTCCTTCAGGTCCAGCGCGAGCACCCCCATGATCTGGTCGCCGTCGACCAGCGCGCCGGTGTGGTCCACCGCGAGGCAGCGGTCCGCGTCCCCGTCGAAGGCAACGCCGAAGTCGGCCTCGGAGGCGACGACGACGGCCTGCAGCTGCTCCGGATGCGTCGAGCCGCACTTCTCGTTGATGTTGCGCCCGTCCGGCGAGGCGTTCATCACGACGACGTCGGCCCCGGCGCTGCGCTCCGCCTAGGGGCCGACCACGCATGCGGCGCCGGTGGCGCAGTCG
>JBQGOU010000194.1:6334-6807 GCA_052086865.1 Cellulomonadaceae bacterium | reverse complement strand
GACGACGCGGCTGAGAATCTTGGTGCGCTTGGTGTCGAGGAACGGCTGAGGTGGCGGGTCACCTGTGATCCGTGCAGCGTTGGCGAAGTAGTAGTCATCGTGCGATCGGTCCCGGCACAGCGTGGCTGCGAACGAGAAAACTTGACCTTTGCGCCCCGCTCGCCCAACGCGCTGCTGGTAGTTGAACCGCTTAGGTGGCATGTTCCCCATGACGGTCGACCGAAGGTCGCCGATGTCGACTCCGACCTCCATGGTCGTCGTCACAGACAGGACATCGAGGGGTGTGGCCCGCTTGTTCTCGACCGGTGACGGCTTCAGCGCGCCTCGGAACACCCGCTGACGACGCCGCTGCTCCTCGGGCGGCTTCGTCTGGCCGGTGAGTTCGGCGACGGCGAGCCGTTGGGGTTCCCGTGTGGCGAGCCACGCGTAGTAGTCGGCCTCTTGCAGGTCTGCGCGCTTCTTGGTGGCGAGAT
>JBQGOU010000194.1:0-6324 GCA_052086865.1 Cellulomonadaceae bacterium | reverse complement strand
TGTTGGCCGAAGAGTGAAGGTGGCGCTGTCCGCACTTCGTGCATACCCAGACTGTGTCCTCCGCGGGCATGACGATGAGCCCGACCTCCGCTCTGGCCAGGTCGACCACCTGCCCCGCTAGGAGCGGCTGGAGAGTCGACTCCAACTCCTTGGTCAGGGACTCGGCTGTCTCCGAGATGCGGGTCGCCGCCCGGTCAAGGTAGTCCGTGACGTCGCGGGGCAGCAGGTTCGCCGTCGGTTCGACAGATGCCTGCGGAGCCCAGCGACCCCTAGACAGGAAGATCCGCAGCGCCGAACGGAGCGCCGTGGACACAGGGCTGTCGCTGGAGTCCACGAGCGATCGCGGGAGGATCGACGCGACGAGCGTGTCCTCAGCGTCGCGCTGGCTGTTGCTGCCGACCAGGACCTCCGCGACCGAGGCGGCCATGCGTTCGTGTGCGACGCGTTGGTGCGCCAGTCGTTCCTGCGGGTCACCAATGGGAGTCCATTCGCGGGCGGCGGGAGGTTCGAATGCTCGGTACCACGGAGTTCCGGCGTCATCGAGTGTCATGTGTGAGGCGCGAGGACCGCCGGGCGGTACGCCGAGGGCAACGAGTTGGCGCGTGAGGTAGCGCACGAGGCTTGTCCAGCCGCGCGACCGGTCGGCGGCGGCGGCCGTCTCGAAGGTCCGGATCTGCTCCTGCTGGGCCGCTGTGGCGAAGCCGCCAGTTTGGGCGAGGTAAGCCTGTGCCGCGGCGAGATTCTGTTGCATGAGTTCAGCGAACCGTGCCCCGAGCTCGGGAGGCAGGTCTCCAGCGACCCCCGACCTGAGAATTGCCGCGACGTCCTCGACTGGCTGCGCTAGGGCGAGATCGACCTCCTGGCGAACGAGGTCGTTGTAGTGGTTCATCGCAAGTCCGACCGCCATGCGAGCAGCATCGTCGCGCGAGTCGGTGAAGACGATCGTCCTGCTGGCTTCCTGCACGTCGCCGAGCTCGCGGAAGATCTCCGACACCAGGAGTTGGGTCGCCTGCGTCGCACCCTGCGTGTGGGCGCGAAGCGCCGAGGCGACGCGTCCGCGCCGGAAGGAAGTCTGGTGGCGCGTGTGAGCACAGCGTGGGCAATGCGACGGGAGCGCCGGCGGAGCCCAGTCCGGGTCTTTCGACACGGCCTTGACGATCGTCCCCGTCGCGACGTCGCCTGTAGCAGGCTCGACATAGCCGGACTCCGGGCGCAGTTCGGCCGGAGCGAAACGAAAGTCCACGCCCTTGGTTGGCCCCTTATGCGACCAGGTCATTCCCACTCCGGCCTTGTGCGGGGAGTACCACCAGTACTCGTACGTTCGACGCTCGAACAGCATCCTCGGTCGATCAAAGTCCGTAACTCGCGGGGTGATGCCTAGGAACGCACCATCCTGGAGCGCCGCGGTGACGTAGCCTCCCAGGCTCGCCTCACCGCACTTCCCGCAGTAGATGAGTTCCAGAACTCGCCCACCACACCGGCACTGATGGACCGGTCGAGCGAAAAGACGTCCGATACCTGGCTGCTCGCGGGATTCGTCGTCGCGGACCTCTGTACATGTAGGGTTGGAGCAGGCCCACATCCCACGCATGGTTCTCATGAAGTAGTGAGCGCGGAACGGGATGACTGCGGGTTCTGTCGCCTCTGCCAGAACATTGAGCGCGGCCTCGACATCAGCGACAGTGGACGTGGCCCTGAAGGCCCGCTGCGCGATTGTGGCCATGTCGGTCGCCCTGATCATCCCGCTGTCGTCCCTGCAAGCCTCTGTGAGCACCTCCGAGAGGAACTGAGGGACAGAGGAGTTGATCGTCCCCGGGTCGACAGGGATCGACGCGCGGACGGGCCGAGTCGCCCCGGCGATCTGTTTGAAGGTGGCCCGCGGTGCGCCGAAGAAACTCTCCAGGTATTCGGACTTGTCACCGTCGAGCGACGCGCTCGTGCCGATGACGCGGAACTGTGGCGAGTCGGGGCCTAGACCGAGCCGCATCAGGAGGTTGCGGACGATCAGCGCGACCTCTGATCCTTGCGTCCCTCGGTATAGGTGGAGTTCGTCGACGACGAGGGTGAAGACGTTGTTGGGGTCGTCGGCGAGCCAGTCCCGTGTCTTGTCGAAGATCGGCTCTTCAAGCTCGCGCATGAGCATGACGTTTAGCATCGAGTAGTTGGTGACGAGGATGTCTGGCGGAGTGGCGATCATGTCCCAGCGGGTGATCATCTCAACCAGTCGCGGGTCGGACAGATAGTCGCGCACGTCCGGCTGGGACGAGAGAGCTTCGTACTCCGAGACAAGGCTGCGCAGGTCGTTCGCGACCTCGGTGACCTTTGGCGACTTCCGCGAGCGGGGCGGGATGCTCGTCCCACCCGGAGTTGCGGAGGTGTAGCGCCCGAACCAGAGCCCAGGACCGCCAGCGGCCGCGATCCGCCGCGTAGTCCGGCGAAGCCGGGACATCTGGTCTTCGACGAGTGCGTTGGTCGGGTATAGAACCATGGCGCGAACCGCGGCCGGCCGGCTCTCCCCGATACGTACCGGAGACCAATGTAGTGGCTGGTCCTCCCACCAGTAGTTGGCTCGGCCGCGCGATGGCGCCCAGGACCGTGCCTCCATGAGCAGTCTGGCAAGCACAGGGAGAAGGAATGCCTCGGTCTTTCCAGACCCTGTGCCGGACGTAATCACCGGGTTGGTCGGCTGGGTGACTGACAAGGCGACGGCCATCGCGTCCGCCTGGTGCTGGCGGAGCCTTACGTCACTCTCTGGAGCGGTCCCGAACAGTCCGTGCACCAGCCACGCGGCCTCGAGGGCGGTGAGCCCGACGTCTTGGCAGACGGCCAAGGCGTCCTGCGTTCCGTCGTAGGGGAGGACGGGCTCAAGCAGCGGTTCTGGAAGAAGTCGGAAGTCCTGGGACAGCAGCCTTCGGCGCTCTCGACGAAGTCCCGCGTCGCGGAGATAGAAGGCGGTGTCGATGTAGCGCAGGACGGTCTCGTTGATCGAACGTCCGACGGACAGCGGGTTGGGCGAGGTGCTCATCGGCCTTCAGTTCTCCAGGAGGTACGCGATCCTCGCTGCAATGTCAGGCGAGGTTTCTCGGTAGATGTGGTTGCTCCGCACACGCTGAGGTGGAGTGCCCGAGTCGAGCATGACTGCACGCTGGTACATCCCTGGGAGCAGCGCTCCAAGCGGAACGGTGAGTTCCCTCTGCGACGCGGAGTATGTGAGCAGCGGCTTGTGCGCCAGCGCGGCTGCGGCCCAGTGCTTGGCGAGGTAGACGGAGGCGCGTGCCAGCGTGCCGTTCGCGATGTCGTCAGCCGTTCGGATGTAGTGAGCGGCGCTGTACCGGCCCGCTCGGTAGGCGCCGATCGCGTCCATCCCGAAGGCCTGAACCCATGCTGCGTGCTGCGGATCAAAGACCTGGACCTCGGTCACGGAAACCGCGGGGACCCTGGGTAGGGCGGCGACGACGTTGCTGAGTGCAGGAAGCAACTCGGAGAGATGCTGGCCCGCCCGTTCAGGTAGCAGTGCCTCAACCTCTAGCGTCTCGGCGAGTTCGTCAGTGGTGAGCGTCGTCGCGATGCGCGACGGACCAGACTCAAACTTCCGCCTGAGTAGTTTCCCCCCGACCTGACGGGCAGCGGCACCAACAGCGGCGACATCCGCGGACGTCCATGCGCCGGTGAGCACGCGAACCGTCCCCGTGTCGACGCAGGCTGCTGGCGCGGCCTGCCATTCGACGGGTTCAAGAGTCTCGCGCGAGCGTCGGACCTCGATGTGACCAAGGGACTCAAGAGTGTTGATGAACTCGGAGACAAAGAGGCGGCTGGCGTCGACCTGCCGAGCAACTCCCTCGAGTATCGAGATCGAACCACCTCTGAGGTACCGAACGGCGTCGAGCGCAACGTCCCACCGCTCGGCGTCGCCCTCATCGGAGCCGACGTTCGGCAGTCGCAGCACGCCGATCGAGGGTGAGACTCGACGCTGCTGACGCGCGTGCTGGGCTCGGTTCTTGTAGTAACTCGCCGAGTAGCGCTTCTGAGTCCCGCAGAACTTGCATACACCGACGACGGTCTCGCGAAGGTTGTCTCCCTTGGCCACGGGCAGTTCGATGAAGTGGCGCCCGGTAAAAAAGCAGGAGTTGGGCTCTGGCTTGCGCAGCGTGATGGTACGGCCCCGGACCGCATCTGTGGCCGGGCGCCACCAGGCGCGCGTCGGCGGGGCCGTCGTCGACAGGTCGTCTGGGTCGAGGTACTCGACCACGACTCCCTGGACGATCGTTCCTGTGGCGTCGAGCGCGTCCGCGCCGATGACCGCGAGCGGGTCGTTCAGGCCGTGCTGGATGTGTGGGACCCGTGCGGACTGATAGGGGTCTGGATGTGCCGACGAGTGGAGGGAGAACTCCCTGCGGCTGAGGATCGTGGCGCCTCGGCGCATCTCGATCGCATAGTGCCCGTCCTCAAGGTCGAGTCCTTCCAGCGATTGGATGATCGAACCGGTGCCGCCGTCATCCCATCGATCGATCTCCTGGTCGTCCGCCGTGTCGGCCGCCAGGCCGAGGTCGATCAGGTGAAGGCTGAGGCCGCTCTCATCGCTCACCGCGCGGATCTCGGGTGGACGCTTTGAATGCCAGCGGTTGCGCGTAGCCCCGGGTAACGAGAGTCCCCCGGTGACCTTGAGCTGGCTGCTCGTCAGGGGTACCAGAGCCTGAAAGTCCTGATTGAGTTGCTCGCTCGACGGGCGCGAGAAGACCTCGACACAGTCGAACATGGTCCATCCGATCGGAAGCCCGTCCCGCGCGTCGACTTCCGACCAGCCCGGTCGGGCGATCTCGGCCAGAACTTCTTTGACCTTGGAAGCGACGCGGTCCGACGCAAGGACGATCACGTCGTCACCGAGGAGAACCTGCCTGGCCTCCAGCCAGAGTCCCGACAGTTCGTCCTTGCGGAACACGACCATCGCTCGTGGAAGGCGGGAGACATCGCCGGTGGAGTCGTCCCTGATCTGCAAGACGCCCTCCAACAGGCTTGCGCTGTCCACAAGGCCCCGGTCTTCCAACGCGAGTGCGCCCTGTAGTTCGCCGGCAGGCTCGAGCGCCACCGGCATCTCGTCGTCCGCAGTGACGAGGCTAACCTTCCTCGCGGCACCCGGGTCGCTGAGGAAGAAGAACGGGAAGAGGCGGATCGTGCGCTTCGGAAAGGTACGGGACTGGAGGCCGAGGACAACCCGCCCTCGTGTCGCTGAACTGGAGCCCTCCGACTCGTCGACGCCGTTCCAGGCTTCGAGTTCGATCGATGCGACCTCGGAGATTCGCGGCTGCAACGACTCCTTCTTCCACAGCTTGCCGAGATGAGACGCCTGCCCTTCCCGCGCAAACCAACTCGTCAGGAGCGGCTCAAGTTCGGCGGCCGGAATCGCAGAGCGGGGTGCTAGGTCGAAGTCTGCAAAGAATCGCTCAAGGTGGCGGCGATCGGCTTCGCGAACGAGCGCCTGCGA
Source organism: Cellulomonadaceae bacterium (assembly GCA_052086865.1). Classification (GTDB taxonomy): domain Bacteria; phylum Actinomycetota; class Actinomycetes; order Actinomycetales; family Cellulomonadaceae; genus Flavimobilis. The sequence continues at coordinate 842 of JBQGOU010000194.1, read as the reverse complement.
CATCGGCACTCCCACGAAGCGCTGACCGATCGAGTAGGCGCTCGGCAGCCCCCGCAGCCCGGCAAGGGCTTCCAGCCAGAGGTTGAGGCCCGCCCACATCGGTTCGGAGTACTTCCTGACGCTGTTGCCCAAGCGGTCTGGCGAGCCACCGAGGAGTTCGGTCAGCCTCCCGTAGTAGTTGGTCGGCCGCATCCCGGAACCTTTGGCCATTCGTTCCGCTGCGAGGCTGAACACGGCCAGTGTCGCGAGTACGGGGAATGTGTCGGTTCGATCGTGGTCCCGCCAGTGCAGAACGCGCTCGAAGTGTGTCTTGAAGGCGTTGGAGTTGCTCGTCAGGTCAAGCGTCCGGGCGACGACTGCTCCGAGCCGTTCGACTGCGCTTTCGGCTGGAACCCCGACTCGGGCGGCGACTGCCTCGATCTCGTCGTCTTCGAGGTCGAGATAGACCGGCACAAGCGAATCGAGTTCGGGGAACACGACCTCGGCGATCGCCTCATTCCACAGGTCGTACTCTGACCATATCGACCTGCTGACGTACATCGACGTTCCTTCCGACGTTTCCCCCATCATGGCAGCCGCCACCGACAGCGACCGCCCGATGGCGGTGAATCCAGGTCGCGTCAGACACGGAGGGAGCGACATCGAGAGATGCGATCGCTTCACGGCCGCCACTGGCGAGCAGGCCGAGCACCCGCGCGGTGAGTCCGGCCGCATGCCGCCGCCGATCTTGTCGACCTGTTGGACATGTCCGCGAAGGAGCGGAGGAACGTGCCCATTGTCGAGGATGACCGGCTCTTCACGATCGAGGGTGTAGTCGCCTGAGCGTGTCGGTGGTCGGGTAG
>JBQGOU010000193.1:0-6811 GCA_052086865.1 Cellulomonadaceae bacterium | reverse complement strand
AGCCGAGCACCCAGGCCAGCTCGGCGTGCTCGGGCACGTGGGACTGCAGGAACAGCGTCGCGAGCTCCGGGTCGACCCCGCCGGCGAGGTACTGCGCGGCCGTCGCCCGGGAGCGCTCCCGGAGCTTGGCAGGCTCCGGGTTGACGTCGAGCGCGTGCAGGTCGACGACGCAGTAGATCGCGTCATAGTCGTCCTGGAGCTTCACCCACTCGCCGAGCGCGCCGAGATAGTTGCCGAGATGGAGCGAGTCCTCGGTCGGCTGCATCGCCGAGAACACACGAGGACGGGGGGTGATCGAGGCCATTACCCCATTCTGGCAGGTTGAGGCCGCGCACCGAAAACGCGGGTGCTGCGTGCGGTGGGCGGGATCGCGGCTAGGTCGCCTCGTCGTCGAAGGGAGCCGGCCCGGCGGTGTCCTCGGCGCCGCGTGCGGCTGCCGGTGCGGCTGCCGGTGCGGCCCGCTGCGGGCTGTCGTCCAGGAGGGCGTCGCGCACGATCCGCCGGGGGTCGTACCGCCGGGGGTCCAGGCTCGCCCAGTCCACGTCCTTGAGGTCCTCACCCAGCTCCTGGTCGACCCGGGTCCTGGCCTTGGCCAGGTAGTCGCGCCCGGCGCGGACCAGATCGGCCAGCTGCTCCGCGTATCGCGGCAGGCGCTCGGGACCGACGACGATCGCCGCGATCACCAGGAGGGCGATGAACTCCGCCCCGTTGATTCCGAGCACGCCGTCAGCCTACCGGGGCACGGCTCACTCGCTGACGGCCTCGTCGAGCACCATCGTCAGCTCGATCTCCTCGTCCTGGCCCCCGGGCCGCACCGTGAGGGTGACCGCGTCCCCGGGCGACTTCGCGCGGATCGCCACAACCAGCTCGTCGGACCGGGTCACCGGACGGCCGTCGATCCGCGTGATGACGTCCCCCGGCCGGATACCCGCCTCGTCGCCCGGTCCGCCCGGGGTGACCGCGGGCTGACCATCGACGTCCTCGGGTGAGACGAGCACCCCCTCGCCGGTGTAGCCGCCGTCGAGCATGACGCCGATGACGGGGTAGGTGGCCTGTCCGGTCTCGATGAGCTGGGCCACGGTGCGCCGCACCTGGTTGGACGGGATGGCGAAGCCCAGGCCGATGTTTCCGGCCGCCATCTGGGTGCCGGGCGGTTGCGCGATGGCGGAGTTGACCCCCACCACGGCCCCGGTGCCGTCGACCAGCGGACCGCCGGAGTTGCCGGGGTTGATCGCGGAGTCGGTCTGCAGGGCGTTGATGAACGCGACCTGCGTGTCCCCTCCCGCGACGACCGGCCGGTTCAGGGCGCTGACGATGCCCGTGGTAACCGTGCCGTCGAGGCCGAGCGGAGCTCCGACCGCGACCACGGGGTCGCCGACGACGACGGCGTCGGAATCGCCCAGCACGAGCGGGACGAGCCCGGTGCGCTCGATCCGGACGACCGCGAGGTCGTAGTTGACGGTGCTGCCGACGAGGGTTGCGGGTTCCTGGGAACCGTCGGCGAGCAGCACGGTGATGGCGTCAGCACCGGAGGCGCCCGCGACGACGTGGTTGTTGGTGACGATGTAGCCGTCCGCGCTGAACACGAAGCCCGAACCGCTCGACAGGCCGCCGTCCGAGCGCACCTCGAGGGAGACGACCGACGGCAGGACCAGCGCCGCAACGGCTGCGGTCGACCCTTCGGGGCGCTCGAGCGGCGGCTGCTCGGCGACCACCGGAACCTCGACGACGGCGCCGCCGCGCCCCAGCTGGGCACCGATCAGCGCGCCGAGCACCCCGGAGAGGATCGCGAGGAACGCCAGGAAGACATAGGTGCCCGGACCCACGGCAGCCCGGCGCCGGGCAGGGCGCGAGCGCGGGCGCAGCGGGGCCTCGTGTTCGAGAAGCGCGGGTCCCGGCAGTCCCGGCTCGGTCCCCGAGAGCACCGCGGGCACCGCGGGCGGTGTGCGCACCGGCTCCGGCGGGGCGAACCACCGCTCGTCGGGGCTCACCGGGCGACCACGTCGAACGCCCGCTCCCATCCGCGGGCGACCCGCCGCAGCACGCCGTCGTCATAGGGTGCGCCCGGCAGGGCCGCCACCACCTCCGCGGCGGCCTGCTCCCCGTGGCTGAGCACATCGATCACGACGTCGTCCGCCTGCCACACGACGTGCCACGGGCTGGTCGAGAGCACGGCCACCTCACGCTCGCCCAGCGTCTGCCACGGCACGCCCGCGAGGGCGTCCGCGTCGAGGAGGCCGGCCCGCTCGCGGATCACGACGGTGGTGCCGGCGACCTCGAGGTCGATTTCGAGCATGTCCTCGTCGCTTCGCACGGCCGTCACCGTCCAGTCGGCCGGGATCTGGGCCGGTGCGTGCCAGCCGTCGGCAGCCAGCGCCTCGCGGCGCAGCGGCCCGGCCGCCGGGGCCGCCGACGTCGACGACGCCGTGACCAGGCGGGCGCCCTGACGCGGCGCAGGAACCGCTCCCAGCACCGTGAGGTCCTCCCCCGTGTCGGCCGTGACCGTCACGATGTCGAGCCGCCCGAGCAGGGCGAGCGCCGTCACGCCGATGCACGCCGTCGTCAGCGCCCCGGTCGCGGCGCGACGCAGCACCCTGCGCCGCTGCGGGCGTCCCCCGACCTCACCGGTGAGCGCCTCGTGCACGGGCGAGCGCGCACCTCCCGTGGCCAGCGGGACCGGGGGGTCCTTGAGGCGCGGCACGTGCCCTGCGGCAGCCATGCCCAGCAGCCGTGCAGTCAGCTCCGCACTGGGAACGACGTCGACGGCCGTGCATGCCAGTGCGGACCGCGCGTGGCGCTCCTCGGCCAGGGCGCGTGCGCAGTCGGCGCAAACCGCGACGTGCGCGACCAGGCGCTCCGCCTGAGCAGCGCTGAGCTGACCGTCGACGTAGGCGGTGATCCAGGGGCCGAAGTGGTTCATGTGCGCGCCTCGTCCGGCGCGGCGAACGCCGCAGGGGCCCGGTGTCCGAGGGACTCCCGCAGCCGGGCCCTGGCACGGTGGATGCGCGAGCGCACGGTGCCCGTCTTGATCCCGAGGGTTACGGCGATCTCCTCGTAGGACAGCCCCTCGATGTCGCACAGCACGACGGCGGCGCGGTACTCCGGGGAGAGCTCGTCGAGGGCCGCCTGGACATCGTGGTCGAGGAACAGGTGCTCGAACCCGCGCTCCGGCTGCTGCTCGCGTGGTCCGGAGACGAGCGCCACGTCGTCGCCGAGCGGGTCCATACGCACCCGCTGCTTGCGCCGGACCTGGTCCAGGAACAAGTTAGTGGTGATGCGGTGCAGCCACCCCTCGAAGGTTCCGGGCTGGTAGCTGCTCAGCGCGCGGAACACGCGGACGAACACGTCCTGGGTCAGGTCCTCCGCATCGTGCTGGTTCCCCGTGAGCCGGTAGGCCAGTCGGTACACGCGCGCCGAGTGGTCACGCACGACCTGCTCCCAGGACGGCGGCTCCCACTGCTGGCTCGGCATGGATCGATTATCGCAAACTCCCGACCGCGTGACGGTACGATCGGTGCACCATCTGCCGCACCGATCCTGGGAGGCTCACATCTCCGGCGACAAGACCCAGAGCTGGGACTACTGCGAGGACTTCGTCCCCGAGGACGAGGTGCTGCTGCGCGCCCGCGAGCGAGCCGCCGAGTTCGGCTGCCACGCAGTCTCTCCCGGCTCCGGGGCGACGCTACGCCTGGTCACGGCCATGCTGCAGGCACGGTCCGTGGTGGAGATCGGCACCGGCACCGGCGTCGCCTCGCTGTGGCTTGCGCGCGGCATGGCGGACGACGGTGTGCTGACCACAATCGACCCGGAGATCGAGCACCAGCGGGCCGCCAAGGCCTCCTTCACGGAGGCGGGGCTGCGCCCCACCCGGCTGCGCGCCATCTCGGGCCGTGCCCTCGACGTGCTGCCGCGGCTGACCGACGGCGCCTACGACCTGGTGCTGGTCGGGGCGGATCCCCTCGGGTACCCCGAGCTGGTCGAGCAGGCCGTTCGGTTGCTGCGCCCCGGCGGCGTCCTCGCCGTCGATCGCGCGCTGTGGCGCGACCGCGTGCCCGATCCGGCCCGCCGCGACGAGGTGACCACGGCTGTGCGCGAGGTGGTCCGCCGCGTGCGGGGCGACGAGCGCCTGGTGCCCGCGATGCTCCCCACGGGAGACGGGCTGCTGCTGGCCGTGCGCCGCTGACGGCTCTGGCTCAGCGAGCCAGATAGTCCAGCAGCAGCCGCGCGCCGTACCCGGTGGCGCCCTTGCGCGTCAGGGGCGTCTGCTTGTCCGAGCGTGCGGGGCCTGCCACGTCCAGATGCGCCCAGGGCAGGTCCCCGGTGAGCTCGCTCAGGAACAGGGCGGCGGTGACCGATCCCGCGCCGCGGCCGCTGGGGACCTGGCGCAGGTCGGCGAGCTCGCTCTCGACCCGCGGCCGGTAGTCCTCGACGAGCGGCATGCGCCAGACCTGCTCGCCCGTGCGCTCGGCGGCCGATTCCAGCCGGGCCGCAAGCGCGTCGTCGGTGGCGTACAGCGCGCCGTGCCACGGACCGAGCCCCATCGCAGCGGCGCCCGTCAGCGTCGCAACGTCCACGATGGCGTCCGGGGAGAGCTCCGCGCGGGCGAAGGCGATCGCGTCGGCGAGCACGAGGCGGCCCTCGGCGTCGGTGTTCGCCACCTCGACGCGTGTGCCGCCGTACACGGTGACGACGTCGCCGGGCCGGTAGGCCGACCCGGACACGTGGTTCTCGGCCAGCGGCAGGACGGCGGTGACCCGGTGCGGGACGCGCAGCGCGGCGGCGCCCAGCAGAGCGGCCAGGACGGCTGCGGCCCCGGCCATATCCGTCTTCATCGGCACCATGGCGGTGCGTGGCTTCATCGACAGCCCGCCCGTGTCGTATGTGATCCCCTTGCCGACCAGCACCACGTGGTCGGCGGCGACGGGCTCGCCGGCGTCGTTCACCGGCCGGTAGGACACGGTCACCAGCCGCGGTCCGTCGGGTGAGCCGCCGCCCACGGCGAGCAGGCCGCCGAAGCCCTCCTCGGCCAGCCGGTCCGGGTCGCGCACCTCGACTTCGAGGCCGCCCTCCTGCGCCAGGCGCAGCACCTGGTCGGCGAACCAGGCGGGGTTCTTGAGATTGGCCGGGGTGTTGGTGAGGTCGCGGGCCAGCCATGCGGCCTCGGCGAGGACGGTGGCGGCGGTGATGGGCGCGTCGTCGGCGACGCCGAGCAGCACGAGCTGCTCGGCCGGACCGGAGGCACGCGGTGAGCTCGCCGACGTCGGCGTGGAGTAGGCGCCCAGCAGGTAGCCCTCCGCGAAGGCGCGGACCTCGTCCGCTCCCGTGGCGCCCGCCGCCGAGGTCACGACACGTCCCGCACCCGCCGTCGCCCGGGCGAGCGTCGCCCCGGCCCGGCGCAGGTCGGCAGGGGTTGCGGCACCCAGGCCGAGCAGCACGACGCGTTCGGGCAGCCCCGCCCACGGCATGGCACCGTTGCGCTCGTGCGCGCGCGGCAGGTCGATGGTGGTGAAGCTGCCTGCCGCGCCGGTCAGGTCGGCGCGCTCCGCGAGATCCGCGAAGTCCACGCCGTAGCGCACAGTGGCGTCGATGGTGCCGTGCCGGGGCTCCAGGCCGTCGTCGGCCTCGAGTGCGGGGGCGATCGGGATCGCCAGCACGTCGACCTCGGCGTCGGTCAGAAACGGGCAGTCGGCGATCCGGCCCGCGGCGACGACGACTTCGGGCAGGTGCCGGGGCACCGACCAGACGTCGTCGAGCTTCCGGGCCGCCGGGCCGCGCAGGATCCGTGGCAAGGGCGTCAGCCCACCACGCCGTTCAGCGCCTCGCCGAGCTCGCTCGCCTCGGCCGCGTTGAGCTCCACGACCAGTCGGCCGCCGCCCTCCAGAGGAACCCGCATGACGATACCGCGACCTTCCTTGGTGACTTCGAGCGGTCCGTCCCCGGTCCTGGGCTTCATGGCGGCCATCGCTGAATCTCCGTTTCGTCGAGTGTCGGTCCTGCACACCAGGAGAACCGGACTCGTCTCCGGCAGCGCCGACACGGTCCCGGCCCACCCAGCGGAGGGCGTCCAGGGATCATTCTAGGGCACTGCGGGCGCACTGCGCCGCTCGCCCGCAGTGGGTGCGCCCTTGTCCCCGCCCAGGTCGCAGGCGGTCACAGCCCCCGCACAGGTGCGCGGGGAGGGAGCTCCCCACGCACCGCGGCGACGAGGTCGAGCACCCGGCGCGTGGCCTGCACGTCGTGGGTGCGGAACACCCCGGCCCCCAGCCAGGCGGCGACGGCGGTTGCGGCGAGCGTCCCCTCGAGCCGGTCCGCCACGCCCAGGTCGAGGGTCTCCCCGACGAAGTCCTTGCGGGACAGCGCCATCAGCACGGGGTGGCCGAGGGCGACGATCGCCGGCGTGCGGCGCACAAGCCGCAACGAGTTCGCGGTCGTCTTGCCGAAGTCGTGCGTCGGGTCGACGAGCACGGAGCGCGCCGGGACGCCGCAGGCGATGGCGCGCCGCGCACCGGCCCGCAGCGTCGCAAGCACGTCGAGGAGCACACCGTCGGCGGGGTCGGTGTCGCCCGGCGCGTCCGCGGGCAGCGGGAAGTGCACGTGCTCGGGGTCGGTCCGGGGCAGGGCGCCGCCGGTGTGCGAGCAGACCAGGCCCAGCCCGAGCTCACCGGCCACCCGGGCCACCTCGAGGTCGTAGCCGGCCCACGTGTCGTTCACGAGGTCGGCGCCCGCCTGCGCCACGGCGCGGGCGACCGGGGCACGCCACGTGTCCACGCTGACCAGCAGCTCGGGGAACTCCGTGCGCACCCGCGCCACG
>JBQGOU010000192.1:0-6851 GCA_052086865.1 Cellulomonadaceae bacterium | reverse complement strand
TCGACCTCGGTGAGGTTGCCGGACCACTCGGTGTGGAAGGAACCGGGCTTGTCCACCCGCTGGTAGGTGTGTGCCCCGAAGTAGTCGCGCTGGGCCTGGATCAGGTTCGCGGGCAGACGCGGTGCACGCACCCCGTCGTAGTAGGCCAGGGACGAGGCGAAGGCAGGCACCGGCACACCCACCAACGCGGCCTGCGCCACCACCGAGCGCCACGCCGCGAGCCCACCAGCCACCGCCGTGGTGAAGTACTCATCGCTGAGCAACAACGCCAACCCCCGCTCACGCTCATACGCCCCGGTGATCCGGTCCAAGAACTTCGCCCGGATGATACACCCACCACGCCAGATCCGCGCCATCGCCCCCCGGTCGATGTCCCACCCGTACTCCACCGACGCCGCAGCGATCTGATCAAAACCCTGGGAGTAGGCCACCACCTTCGAGGCATACAACGCCAGGCGCACCTGCTCCACAAACACCGCGCGATCAGGCACCTGCCAGCCCTGCACATCCGCCGGCAACCCCCGCCCCGCCGCACGCTGCGGCGTCGAGGCCGACAACGCCCGCGCGAACGTCGCCTCCGCGATCCCGGTAATCGGCACCCCCAGATCCAACGCGTTCTGCACCGTCCAGCGCCCCGTGCCCTTCTGCGCCGCCCGGTCCGCGACCACGTCCACGAACGCCTTGCCCGTGGCCGCGTCCTTGTGCGCGAGCACCGCCGCGGTGATCTCGATCAGATAGGAGTCCAGATCCCCGGTGTTCCAGTCCGCGAAGATCTGCGCGAGCTCGTCCGCCGAGGCATCCAAGCCCTGACGCAACAGGTCATAGGCCTCCGCAATCAGCTGCATGTCCGCGTACTCGATGCCGTTGTGCACCATCTTCACGAAGTGCCCCGCACCATCGGGGCCCACATACGTGGAGCACGGCACCCCGTCCACCTTCGCCGCAATGTCCTCCAACATCGGACCCAGCACCGCATAGGACTCCCGCGAACCACCCGGCATGATCGAGGGACCGTTGAGCGCCCCCTCCTCACCACCCGAAACCCCCATACCCACAAAGTGCAGACCATGGGCCTTGAGCTCACGCTCACGGCGGATCGTGTCCGGGAAGTGCGCATTGCCCGCATCGATCACAATGTCCCCGGGCTCCAACAAGGGCACCAGCTCACCGATCACCGCATCCGTGGCCGAACCCGCCTTGACCATGATGATCACCTTGCGCGGACGGACCAACGACGCCACAAACCCCGCCATCGACTCCGAGGCCACGAACTCACCCTCAGACCCGTGCTCCGCCACCAACGCCTGCGTCTTGGCGAACGTCCGATTGTGCACACCCACCACATACCCGTGCCGCGCAAAGTTCCGAGCCAAATTCGACCCCATCACCGCCAAACCCGTCACACCGATCTGCGCACGTGCACTCATGACTCGTTCTCCTTGCGTGGCTGTGACTCGAGAAACGCCTGGACGACCGCCGTGTCGTCGTCACCCATCCCGGCGGCGGTGAGGTCGGAGAAGACGCGCAGTCCGACGTCGGTCTGGGGGGTCGGGGTCCCGCTGCGGCGGGCCTCGGCGGTTGCGAAGGTCAGGTCCTTGATCATGAACCTGGCGGGGCCGGAGGGGCTGTGGTCGTGCGCGGCGAAGCGGTCCTTCTTCACCTCGAGGATCCGGCTGCTCGCATAGCCCTGCTGCAGCAGGTCGAACATCTGCTGCAGGTCGAGACCCGCGCGTTCGGCGACCACGGCCGCCTCGCCGATCGCGAGCACGGTCGCGGCGACGATCATCTGGTTGCAGGCCTTGGCGACCTCGCCCGCGCCGATCGGCCCCAGGTGGACCGGGGTGCCCATGGTCTCGTAGAGCGGCAGCACCGCGGCGACGTCCTCGTCCTGGCCACCGATCATCACCGAGAGCTTCCCGGCGATCGCGCCCTCCTCGCCGCCGCTGACGGGGGCGTCGACCACGTGCACCAGCCCGCCGGTCCGCTCGCGCAGCTCGCGGTCGAGCTCGCGCACGCCCTCGGGCGAGACGGTGGAACTGATCGAGACGATCGTCGGGGTCGTGATCTGCGCGAGCAGGCCGTCAGGACCGTCGAGCGCGGCGCGGGCATCGGGCAGGTCAGGCACCATGAAGATGACCACGTCGCTCGCCGCACCTACCCCCCGCGCGTTCTCGTGCCAGACGGCGCCCGCCTCCAGGACGGGGGCGGCCGAGGCCTGGTCGCGGTTGGTGACATGCACGGCGGAGCCCGGCGGCAGGCCGCGCAGGAGGTGCAGGGCCATGGGGCGTCCCATGACACCCAGTCCGATGACTCCGACCGCGCGCGGCGTCGGATTGCTGGGAAGTCCTCGTCGACTCATCATGCGATCAGCATAGCGAACTGTGTTCAGTCATGTGAACCCTTGCTAGTGTGGGAGATGCGCACGTACGCGCATCTCAAGGAAGCGATGTGAGGACACCATGATGAGCCAATCGAACCGTCTCCGGGTAGTGGTTGCCACTCCTGTCCCGGAGGAGCTCTGCGCGAGGATCGAGCAGTCCGAGCCCCGCATCGAGCTGGTGCGGGACCAGAGCCTGCTGCCGCCCATGCGCTGGGCCGCCGACTTCGACGGCGACCCCGCGTTCCGGCGCAGCCCCGAGCAGCAGGCCCGCTTCGACGCGCTCGTCGACTCGGCCGACGTGCTCTACGGGATTCCGGACGTCAGCCCCGCCGCACTGGCCCGCACCGTCCGCGCCAACCCGAAGCTGCGCTGGGTCCAGATCATGGCGGCGGGCGGCGGCGGGCAGGTCAAGGCCGCGGGCCTCACCCAGGACGAGCTCGCCCGCGTCACCTTCACCACCTCCGCCGGCGTGCACGCCGGGCCGCTCGCCGAGTACGCCGTCTTCGGCCTCATGGCCGGGGCCAAGGACCTGCCGCGCCTGGTCGCGCAGCGCTCGGCCAAGCAGTGGACCGGACGCTGGGCCATGGGCCAGCTCAGCGAGCAGACCGTGCTCGTCGTCGGTCTGGGGCACATCGGCCGCGAGGTCGCCCGCAAGGTCTCCGCCCTGGGCGCGCGGGTGATCGGGGTCAACCGGCACGACGGCGCCGTCGAGGGCGTCTTCCGCACGGTCTTGCCCGACGAGCTGGTCGACGTCGTCCACGACGTCGACGCGATCGTGGTGACGCTGCCCGGAACGGAGTCGACCTTCCAGATGGTCGGCGCGGACGTGCTCGCGCGCGTGCGCCCCGGGACGACCCTCGTCTCCGTCGGCCGCGGAACCGTGATCGACGAGCAGGCGCTCGTGACCGCGCTGCAGGACGGCCGCATCGGCTTCGCGGCGCTCGACGTGTTCGCGGTCGAGCCGCTGCCGGCCGAGAGCGCCCTGTGGACCCTGCCCAACGTGGTCCTCAGCCCGCACACGGCAGCCAACAACGCGGCCGAGGAGCGCCTGATCGCGGACCTGTTCACGGACAACGCGACCCGGTTCCTGAGCGGCACGGACCTGCGCAACGTGGTCGACACCATAGAGTTCTACTGATCCTCCGGCGGCGACCGCCCGAGATCCCCTCGAGGCAACGCACCAAGGAGTTCGACGTGTCCGATGTGTCATCCGAAGCCAGCCTCGCACCCGCGGTCAGCCGCGCCGTGCGCATCCTCGGGCTGCTCGCCGACGCCCACGGCAGCCCGCTCGCGCTCTCGGACCTCGCCCGTTCGCTGGGCGCCGCGAAGTCCTCGACCTCGAACGTGTGCGCCGTCCTGGAGGAGACCGGCCTGATCCAGCGCCGGGACACGGGCTACGTCCTCGGGCGGCGCACCGTCGAGCTGGGTGGCGCGTACCTCGCGTCGTTCGACCAGGTGCGCGAGTTCTACCGCATCTGCACGCAGTCCGAGGCGCTCAGCCGCGAGCTCGTGCAGATCGCGGTGCTCGACGGCACCGACGTGCTCTACCTCGCGCGCCACGAGGGTCGAGCGCCCCTGCGGCTGAGCGCGGGCATCGGCGACAGGTTCCCCGCCGCCCTGACCGCGGTCGGCAACGCCCTGCTCGCGAACCTCGATCCCGCCGAGGTCGAGTCGCGCTACGGCGCGGACGCCGAGTTCCCCCGCCTGACCGATCGCTCGACGCGCACCGTCGAGGGGCTGCTCGCCAAGCTGGCGCTGGCGCGCGAGCGCGGTTACGGCTACGACGAGGGCGAGGTGTTCCCCAACGTCGTCGGCCTGGCCATGGTCGTGCCCGCGCGGCACAGCGGGGAGCAGACCCTCGCCATCGGCGTCTCGACGGTGCACTCGGGCGAGGGCCTCTCGCTCGACCCCGCCCGCCGCGAGACGATCCTCACGGCCCTCGCGGACGCCGTCGAGCAGCTCACCAACCCCATGTCCGCGGCCGCCGTCACGGCCGCGCCGGGCCTGATCCATCACACATAGGACGTTCAACCCTCTGGACATTGTTCAGTAGACTGTTATGGTGGGTTCTGTACGCACCGCCGCGTACATCGGCCGACCCGGCTGATCAACGGAGCTCGAAGGTCCGCGCTCCCGTCCTGACGCCGGGTCTGTTCTCCCGGGAGTGCCCACCATGAACGATAGATTTGCCCGGTCTGCAACGCCTCCTCGCGCGGGCACGACGACCCCGAGTACGCCGACAACCTGAGGCGCGCCACCCTGGCCAGCTCGGTCGGGTCCGCGCTCGAGTACTACGACTTCGCCCTCTACGGTCTGGCGGCCGCGCTCATCTTCGGCGAGCTGTTCTTCCCCGCCCTCGGCGAGGGCGCCGGCCTGATCGCCAGCTTCGCGACCTTCGCCGTCGGCTTCCTCGCCCGGCCGCTCGGCGGGCTGTTCTTCGGCTCGCTGGGTGACAAGCTCGGCCGCAAGTGGGTGCTCATGATCACGATCGCCCTCATGGGCGGGGCCAGCACCCTCGTGGGCGTGCTGCCCACCGGAGAGCAGATCGGCATCTGGGCCCCCATCCTGCTAGTCCTCCTGCGGCTGTGCCAGGGCTTCGGAGCCGGCGAGCAGGCCGGGGCGACCACCCTGATGGCCGAGTACGCGCCCGTCGAGCGCCGCGGATTCTTCTCCGCGCTGCCCTTCGTGGGCATCCAGGCCGGCACGCTGCTCGCCTCGGGCGTGTTCTTCCTGGTCACGCTCGCACCCGACGACATCCTGCTCGGCTGGCTGTGGCGCGTGCCGTTCCTGGCCTCGGCCGCCCTGATCGCGGTCGCCGTGTACATCCGGCTGCGCCTCAAGGAGAGCCCCACCTTCGTCCAGCTCGAGAAGCAGGAGCAGGTCTCCGAGAAGCCGATCCGCGAGCTGTTCACACACTCGCGCCGCAACGTCCTGGTCGGCATCGGCCTGCGCATGGCGGAGAACGGCGGCTCCTACATCTTCCAGGCCCTCGCCGTCTCCTTCATCGTGACTGCGGGCCTGTCCAAGTCGGTCGGCTCGGTTGCGGTCGCCATCGCCTCCCTCATCGGCATCTTCACGGTTCCGCTCGCCGGTCACCTCTCGGACAAGTATGGCCGCGTGCCCGTGTACCGGGTGGGCGTCACCGTCCTGCTCGTGCTGGCCGTGCCCGGCTGGTACCTGCTCTCGCTCGGCAACGCGGTGATCGCCGTGGCCGTCATCGCGATCGGCATCGGCTTCGGCGTCAACGGGATGCTCGGCCCGCAGTGCTCGCTTCTGCCCGAGCTCTTCGGCAACCGCCGCCGCTACATCGGCGTCGCGGTGTCCCGCGAGTTCAGCGCAGTCCTGGCCGGCGGCCTCGCCCCCGTGCTCGGAGCGTGGTTCATGACCCTGACCGACAACGCATGGTGGCCGATGGCCCTCTACGTGCTCGTCCTGGGCGGCATCACGCTCGCCACCACCTTCGTCACCCCCGAGACCCGGGCTCGTGACCTCACCCTGATCGCGGATGCGCCGAAGCACGACGACGTCGCCGAGATCGCAGCCGAGAGGATCGCAGCATGACCACCTACAACCCCTTCGACATCAGCGGCAAGGTCGCCTTCGTCACCGGATCGAGCCGGGGCATCGGCCTCACGCTCGCCACCGGCCTGGCCCGGTCAGGCTGCGAGGTGGTGCTCCACGGCATCGACCTCGCCGAGGTCGAGCAGGCCAGGGACACGCTGGTCGAGCAGACCGGGGCGACGGTGCACGCCGTCCAGTTCGACGTCACGGACCCGCAGGCCGTCGTCGACGGCATCGCAGGCATCCTCGAGCTCACCGGGCGCATCGACATCCTCGTGAACAACGCGGGCATCCAGCGCCGGGCGCCGTTCCTGGAGTTCCCTGTCGAGAATTGGGACGCCATCATCGCGGTCAACCTCACCGCCCCGTTCCTCGTGGCGCAGCAGGTCGCCAAGGGCATGGTCGAGCGCGGCGCAGGCAAGATCATCAACATCGGCTCCGTGCAGAGCCAGCTCGCCCGCCCCAGCATCACCCCGTACGCGGCGTCCAAGGGCGGCATCGTGATGCTGACCAAGGGCCTGTGCGCGGACCTGGCCGGTTCGGGCATCCAGGCCAACTCACTGGCCCCCGGGTACATCGAGACGGACCTGACCCGGGCGCTGGTGCAGGACGAGACCTTCAGCGCCTGGGTGCGCGAGCGCACCCCGGCCGCGCGCTGGGGAAAGGTCGAGGACCTGGTCGGCACGCTGCTGTTCCTCGCCTCGCCCGCCGCGGACTTCGTCAACGGCCAGGTCGTCTTCGTCGACGGCGGCATGACGTCCGTCGTCTGATCCCGTCACCCGAGCAGCAGGTCGCAACCGAAGGAAGATGAGAGCAATGCGAGCAGTCGTGGTGCACGGCGCCAAGGACGTGCGGGTCGAGGAGCGCGAGCCCGTGCCCCCGGGTCCTGGGCAGGTGCAGGTACGCATCG
>JBQGOU010000191.1:0-6855 GCA_052086865.1 Cellulomonadaceae bacterium | reverse complement strand
GCTGCAGCTCGCGCCACCACTGCACGTCGGTCAGGTCGCCGAAGGTGCAGCACATGGCGATGCCGGCACCCTTGTCCGGCTCGGCGGCGGGGTGCGCGAGCACGGGCACCTCGACGTCGAACAGGGGTGAGCGCACGGTCGTGCCGAACAGGTCCTGGAAGCGCTCGTCGTCGGGGTGGGCGATCAGGGCCACGCAGGCGGGCAGCAGCTCCGGGCGGGTCGTCTCGATCCGCACCTGGGCGCCGTCCGCCCCGTGGAAGGCCACCGTGTGAAAGTGTCCGGGGTAGTCGCGCGCCTCCAGCTCGGCCTGGGCGACGGCGGTCTGGAACGTCACGTCCCACAGCCCCGGCGCCTCGGCCTGATAAGCCTCGCCGCGCGTCAGGTTGCGCAGGAACGCCGTCTGCGCGGTGGCCTGCGCGGTGCGCCCGATGGTCTGGTAGTGGTGCGTCCAGTCGACGCTCAGGCCGAGGTAGCGCCACAGGTGCTCGAACTGCTTCTCGTCCTCGGCCGTCAGCCGTTCGCACAGCTCGACGAAGTTCCTGCGGGAGACGGGCTCCTGGTCGGCCGCCTTGACGCTTTTGCCCTCGGCGCCCTGCAGCGGCGGCTCGTAGCCCTCGACGTAGGGCAGCGAGGGGTCGCAGCGCACCCCGTAGTAGTTCTGCACGCGGCGCTCGGTCGGCAGCCCGTTGTCGTCCCAGCCCATGGGGTAGAACACGGCCTTGCCCCGCATGCGGTGGAAGCGTGCGACGACGTCGGTGTGCGTGTAGCTGAACACGTGGCCGATGTGCAGCGACCCGGACACTGTGGGCGGCGGGGTGTCGATCGAGAACACCTGCTCGCGCACGGCCGTGCGATCGAACGCATACGTCCCGGCGCCGGTCCAGACCTCGTCGAACTTCGTCTCGAGCCCGTCGAGGCTGACCTTGTCGGGCAGCTCACGGACGACGGCGGTTGCGGGGGCGTCGGGCACGGCAGTGGGATCGGGCACGGGGGAGGCACTCATGGGTCACGATTCTTCCACAGCGCTCAACGTCGGCGTGCCGCCGCGGCGAGCGCCGTGCCGAGCTCGGCGAAACCGCCCCGGACCTGGCCCAGGCTCAGGCGCAGGTGCGCTCCCGCCCACGCGGGGTCGGGCACGAACGGCGTGCCGGGCGCCGCGCGGATCCCTTGCGCCGCGAGGTAGACGATCGCAGCCCGCTCGTCGGCGACGGGAAGCCACATGTTCAGCCCGTCGCCCGCTTCCAGCCGGCCGCCGGCGGCCCGCACGGCGGCGGCCACCTCATGCCCACGGCGGCGGTAGACGCTGCGTGCGCGGGCGACCGTGTCGATGGCGGCCTGGTCGGTGAGCAGCTCGAGCAGCACGGTCTGCAGCATGCGGCTGGTCCACCCGGGCCCGAGCATGCGGCGCGCCGAGATGGCCTCGACGATCCGGGCCGGGCCGCCCAGGGCCGCGATGCGCAGGTCGGGTCCGTGCGACTTGGAGTAGCTGTGGACCCGCACCACCTGGCCGGGCAGGTGCGTGCCGACGCTCAGCACCGGCGTCTGGCAGATGGCACCGCTGTGGTCGTCCTCGACGACCACGACGTCCGCACCGTGAGGGTGGGTGCGCAGGACGTGCGCGAGCTCGGCGGCTCGCTCCGGGGTGAGGGAGGCGCCCGTCGGGTTGTGCGCCCGGGGCTGCAGGAGGACGACCGCGGGTTGCGCGTCGAGCGCGGCGGCGAGCGCGGCCGGCCGCATTCCGTGCGCGTCGACCGCGACGGGCACCCGCTCGGCCCCGACGGTGTCCAGCAGGTCGAACAGGGGCGGGAACCCGGGCACCTCGAGCGCGACCCGAGCACCGAGCCCGACGAGCACGTCCAGGGTGCGGCTGAGCCCGTCGAGGGCGCCGTCCACCACCGTGATCGCCTCTGCCTCGAACGGCCACCGCGCGCGCAGCAGCCCTTCGAGGGGGCCGATCACCGGGGGACCGAGGTAGCTGGAGGTCGTGGCGCCCTCGGTCCGGCGCCCGAGCCGGGCGAACGCGGGGCCCAGCGCGGGCAGCAGCTGGGGGTCCGGGGTGCCCGAGGACAGGTCGAGCCGGTAGGGGACCTCCTCGGCGGCGGCGAGGTCGCGGTAGCGCGGTGGCAGCCAGGTCGACGTCTGGCTGAGCACATAGGTCCCGGCGCGGCCGCGGGACCGGATCAGCCCTGCGTCGGTCAGCGCGCCCCACGCTCCCGAGACGGTGGCCGGGCTCACCCCGAGCGCCGCCGCGAGGTCACGCACCGTCGGCAGACGTTCCCCGGGGGAGAGCCGGCCGGTGCGCACGGCGCGCCCCAGGGCCGCCGCAATGCCGGCGGGGCTCGGGTCGCGCACCAGCTCGGCGACCTCGGTGGGGGTGATCACCGGCTCAGTCTGGGGCACGACCGCGTGCGTTCGGTCCCGGATCGGGGCTCGCGGCGCGGTGTTCTCGAAGTTGTTACACACGGTTACCCGGACGAAATGTTCAACGCGCACAGTGACGTTCATCCCGCCGCCGCCCGACCGGGTGCGAGCCCAGGTCGGGCGGCTTCGACCGAGGAGGACACGTGAGCATCGTCAGAACCGCCCTGACCCAGTGCACCTGGACGGGCGACAAGGAGTCGATGATCGCCACGCACGAGCAGTACGCCCGTGACGCGGCGGCCCAGGGGGCGCAGGTCATCTGCTTCCAGGAGCTGTTCTACGGCCCCTACTTCGGCATCACGCAGGACACCAAGTACTACGAGTACGTCGAGACGATCCCCGGTCCCACCGTGAACCGGTTCTCCGGCCTGGCCAAGGAGCTCGGCATCGTCATCGTCCTGCCGATCTACGAGGAGGACCAGCCGGGGGTCTACTACAACACCGCCGTGGTGATCGACGCCGACGGCACTGTGCTCGGCAAGTACCGCAAGCACCACATCCCGCACGTGCCCAAGTTCTGGGAGAAGTTCTACTTCCGGCCCGGGAACCTGGGCTGGCCGGTGTTCGACACCGCGGTGGGCAAGATCGGTGTGACGATCTGCTACGACCGCCACTTCCCCGAGGGGTGGCGGGTGCTCGGGCTGAACGGCGCGCAGATCGTGTTCAACCCCAACGCCAGCGCGCCAGGGGTCTCGAACCGCCTGTGGGAGCTCGAGCAGCCCACCGCGGCCGTCGCCAACGGCTACTTCGTGGTGGTGCCCAACCGCGTGGGCCTGGAGGACAACGAGTACGGCGACGAGGCCGTGGACTTCTACGGCTCCTCCTACGTCGTGGGGCCCGACGGCAACTTCGTGGGCGAGATCGCCTCCTCGAGCGATCCCGAGCTGCTGATCCGCGACATCGACCTCAGCGAGGTGCGTACGGTGCGCGAGCGCTGGCAGTTCTACCGCGACCGGCGCCCCGACGCCTACGGCCCGATCGTCGCCCCCTGAGCTCCCCTGCTGATCCCCACACCTTCGGAGGTAGACGTGTACAAGCTCATCACTGGCGGCACGGTCGTCAACACCACCGGAACCGGCCGGGCGGACGTCCTGATCGAGGGCGAGAAGATCGCCGCGATCCTCGAGCCGGGCTCCGCCGTCCTCGGTGAGACGTTCCTCGCCGGAGTGGAGACGATCGACGCGAGCGGCAAGTACGTCATCCCCGGTGGGATCGACGCCCACACGCACATGGAGATGCCGTTCGGCGGGTCCTTCGCCTCCGACACCTTCGAGACGGGCACCCGCGCGGCGGCGTGGGGTGGCACGACCACCATCGTCGACTTCTCCGTGCAGTACGCGGGCCAGGACGTGCTCACGCAGTTCGCGCAGTGGCACGAGAAGGCCGCGGGCAGGTGCGCGATCGACTACGCGTTCCACCAGATCATCGGCGGCGTCAACGAGACGAGCCTCGCGGCGATGGACACCCTGATCGACGAGGGCGTGTCGAGCTTCAAGCTGTTCATGGCCTACAAGGGTGTCTTCCTGTCCGACGACGGCCAGATCGTGCAGGCGATGCAGCGTTTGTCCCGCAACGGCGGGCTGCTGATGATGCACGCCGAGAACGGCGCCGTCATCGACGTTCTGCAGCAGCAGGCGCTCGCCCGCGGCGAGACCGATCCGGTCTACCACGGCCTGACCCGTCCCTGGCAGACGGAGGAGGAGGCGACCTACCGGGCGATCCGGCTCGCCGACCTGACCGGCGCCCCGCTGTACGTGGTGCACGTCTCGGCCAAGCAGGCGGCCCAGCGGATCGCCGAGGCGCGCGACACCGGGCAGAACGTGTTCGGCGAGACGTGCCCGCAGTACCTGTGGCTCTCGCTCGAGGAGCAGCTCGGCGCCCCGGGCTTCGAGGGCTCGAAGTGGGTGTGCTCGACGCCGCTGCGCTCGCGTGCCGACGGCCATCAGGAGGCGATGTGGCGCTCGCTGCGCACCAACGACCTGCAGCTTGTCTCGACGGACCACTGCCCGTTCTGCATGAAGGGCCAGAAGGAGCTGGGTGTCGGCGACTTCACCAAGATCCCCAACGGCATCGGGTCGGTCGAGCACCGCCTCGACCTGGTCTACCAGGGCGTGGTCACCGGCAAGATCTCGCTCGAGCGTTGGGTCGAGATCTGTTCGACCACTCCGGCACGCATGTTCGGCATGTACGGCGCCAAGGGCGTGCTCCAGCCGGGCGCGGACGCCGACGTCGTCGTGTACGACCCGGCGGGACGCACCAGCATCTCGGTCGAGACCCACCACATGAACCTCGACTACTCCGCATGGGAGGGCTTTGAGGTCGACGGCCACGTGGACACCGTGATCTCCCGCGGATCGGTCGTCGTGCACGACGGCGAGTACCACGGCCATGCGGGGCATGGCCGGTACATCCGCCGCGGGCTCTCGCAGTACCTGATCTGACCTCCTGCGCCGGCGGCCGGGCGCGCCCCGGACCGCACCGACCGAAAGGACCTCGATATGGACATCGGCGTCGTCCTGCAGACTCACCCGCCTGCGTCGCGCACCATCGAGCTGACTCGGCTGGCCGAGACGTACGGCTTCACCCACGCGTGGACCTTCGACTCCCACCTGCTGTGGCAGGAGCCGTTCGTCATCTACTCCCAGATGCTCGCCGCGACGCGCCGGATCGTCGTCGGACCCATGGTGACCAACCCCGCCACCCGGGACTGGACGGTGCTGGCCTCCCTGTTCGCGACCCTCAACGAGATGTACGGCAACCGGACGATCTGTGGCATCGGGCGCGGAGACTCCGCGGTGCGCGTGCTGAACGGCAAGCCGACCACGCTCAAGACGCTGCGCGAGTCCATCCACGTGATCCGCGAGCTGGCGAACTCGCGCAGCGTCGAGGTGAACGGCGCCACCCTGCAGTTCCCCTGGAGCCGCGGCTCGGAGCTGGAGATGTGGGTGGCGGCATACGGCCCGCTTGCGCTCAAGCTCACCGGCGAGGTCGGCGATGGTTTCATCCTCCAGCTGGCGGACCCCGACATCGCCGCCTGGATGATCAACGCCGTGCGCACCGCGGCGGACAACGCGGGGCGCGACCCGTACGCGATCAGGTTCTGCGTCGCCGCACCCATGTACGTGGGCAACGGTGACTCGCCGGCGGAGCGGGCGCACATGCGCGAGCAGTGCCGCTGGTTCGGGGGAATGGTCGGCAACCACGTGGCGGACATCGTCACCAAGTACGGCGGGAGCTCCGAGGTGCCGCAGGCGCTGACCGACTACATCGCGGGGCGCCAGGGCTACGACTACAACCAGCACGGGCTCGCGGGAAACACCCATGCCGACTTCGTCCCCGACGAGATCGTCGAGCGGTTCTGCCTGCTCGGCAGCGTCCGCGAGCACATCGAGAAGCTCGAGGCGCTGCGGGACCTGGGCGTCACCCAGTTCGCGGGATACCTCCAGCACGACAACAAGGAGGAGACCCTGCGTCAGTACGGCGAGTGGGTCATCCCCGCGCTGCGCGACCACATCACGGCCAAGGCATGAGCAGCCAGGTCCCCGCCGCGCCAGGGGCTGCGCGCACGCGCGCCGCGAAGGCCGCGATGCCCCTCGCCGCCGTGCTTCTGCTCGCGGCCGTGTGGGAGCTGTACAAGGCGCTGGCTCCGGCGGACGGCTGGTCGCTGGGCGGCACCCGGCTTCTGCCGCGTCCCACGGACACGGCCATGCCGCACACCTGGGACATGGTCGCCCGGCTGTTCGAACCGGTCTCCGGGGCCACGGGCGCACCCGTGCTGTGGCTGGCGGTGCTGCAGGCAGGGTTGCGCAGCCTCGGCGTCGCAAGCGTCGGCTTCGCGATCGGGGCGCTCGTCGGGGTCGTGCTCGCCCTGGCGATGCAGCGGCTCGTGGTGGTCGAGCGGGCCGTCCTCCCGCTCGTGATCCTGTCCCAGACGGTGCCCCTGATCGCCCTCGCGCCGCTGGTGCGCTCGTGGGGCTCGCGCATCGCGATCGGCCCCGTGGTGTGGGAGCCCTGGATGTCCGTCGCGGTGATCGCCTCCTACCTCGCGTTCTTCCCGATCGCGGTCGGCATGCTGCGCGGGCTGCAGGCGCCGCACACGATCCACGTCGAGCTGCTGCGCGCCTACGGCGCGGGCTGGTGGGTCACGCTGGTCCGCCTGCGCCTGCCGGCAGCCGTTCCCCACCTGCTGCCCGCGCTGCGCCTGGCCGCGGCGAACGCGGTGATCGGCACCGTCGTCGCCGAGGTGGCCACGGGTCTGCCCGGCGGCCTCGGGCGGATGATCCTCGAGTTCGCCAACTTCGCGGCGAGCGACCCGGCCAAGCCGTGGGCCCCGATCTTCGGCTCGGTCGTGCTCGGCCTGGTGGCTGCCGGGCTCGTGACCCTGCTCGGACGGTCCCTCGCAAGATTCCGACGTGTGGAGGTGTCCTCATGACC
>JBQGOU010000190.1:0-6863 GCA_052086865.1 Cellulomonadaceae bacterium | reverse complement strand
GCGCGATCACGCCGACTCGCACCGTCCTGGCCGGCCTAGCGGTCAGCCAGCTCTGCTCGGCCGCCACCAGCTTCGTCATCTTCTGGGCGGTCACCGGGGACTCCTACCGGGAGATCCTCAGCTGGCTGATGGGATCCGTCGCAGGGGCGACGTGGACGTCGGTTGCGGTGGCGGGCGGCGCGATGCTCGTGATCGGGCTGCCGCTGCTGTGCACCGGAACCGTGCTGGACGCCTTCACCTTCGGGGACGCCTCGGCCAGCACCCTCGGCATTGACACGGTCCGCACGCGCTGGGTGCTGCTGACCGGCGTCGCGCTGCTGACCGGCTGCCTCGTGTCCCAGTCCGGGTCCATCGGCTTCGTCGGGTTGATCCTGCCGCACGCCGTGCGCCTGGTGACCGGACCGCGCCACCGCCTGCTGCTGCCACTGTCCGCGCTGTGCGGGGCCACATTCCTGGTGTGGGCCGACGTGCTGGCACGCACCGTCTTCGCCCCCCGGGAGCTGCCCGTCGGCATCGTCACCGCGGCCATCGGCGCACCGATCTTCGCTCTGATCCTCTGGCGCGGACGGAAGTCGATCGGATGAGCCTGGACGTCGCGCAGGTCTCCTGGGCAGTGGACGGCACCCTCATCATCGACGGCGTGGACTGCTCCGCACCCGCCGGGTCGGTCACGGGGCTGCTCGGCCCGAACGGCTCGGGCAAGTCCTCGTTGCTGCGGGCGGTGGCGGGCGTAACCAGCCCGGACGCGGGGACCGTCACCTTCGACGGGCAGAACCTCACGACGATGCCGCGGCGTGACCGGGCTCGCCGGCTCGCCTTCGTCGAGCAGGACGTCAGCGCAGACCGTGCGGTGACCGCGCTCGATGCGGTGCTGCTCGGACGGATCCCGCACCGCTCGCTGCTGGCCGGTGAGTCGGCGGGCGACCGCGACGTGGCGGCCGCGGCACTGCTGCGCGTCGGGATGTCCGGTTTCGCCGACCGCGAGCTGTCCACGCTGTCCGGCGGCGAGCGCCAGCGGGTGCACGTGGCCCGTGCGCTGGCGCAGGAGCCCGAGCTGCTGCTGCTCGACGAGCCGACCAACCACCTGGACGTGGCCGCCCAGCTCTCGGTGCTGCGGCTGCTGCGGTCCCTGAGCGGCGACGGCGTCACGGTCGTCACCGCGCTGCACGACCTCAACCTTGCGGCCGGCTACTGCGACCATGTCGTCCTGCTGGCTGCGGGTCGCGTCGTCGCGACGGGAACCGTGGCCGAGGTGCTCACGCCCGAACGCATCAAGGATGTGTACGACGTGCGCTGCGAGGTGCTGCGCAACCCGACGACTGGGCGCCCCCTGCTCGCCTTCAGCGAGTAGCGTCAGCGGGCCCGCGCCCGTCCGGCTCGTCTGACGCGCCCAGCACGCTCTGCGCGTCTGGCGCGTTCGCGAGCCGTTCACCGCGTCGGCCGGCGGCGCGCACCCGGGCCGCACCCACCATGCCGAGCAGCACGAAGACCGCGGCCGCGAGCAGCGCCCATCGGGTGGCCTCGGCAAAGCCGTCGGACAGTGCGCGCACCACCTGGGGACCGAGATCGCCGAGCGTGCCGGACGTGCCCTGCTCCCGCAGGCCGGCGATCAACGAGCCTGCGGAGGAGCGGGCGCCCTCCGCAAGCCCCGACGCCGTATGGGTGTCCAGGCCACTCACGCCGGCCAGCGCCGGGCCGAAGGCGTGCGCCATGCCGATGGAGAGCACCGCGCCGGAGACCGCGGCGCCGATGGCGGCGCCCACCTGACGCACCGTGCTCTGCGTGGCCGATCCCTCACCCGACAATCCCGTCGGCACGTCGCGCAGCACCGTGCTGGTCAGCTGCGCCGAGGCGAGGCCGAGCCCGAGCCCGTAGACCGTGAGCAGTGCGGCAACCAGCCACGCGGACACGGATGCGGACACGACGAGAGCCACCGCCACGACGCCCGCAACCTCGAGACCGAGGCCGAGCAGGACTACTGTCGGCGCACCGAAGCGCGCCGAGAGGTGGCGCGCGGACGCGGCGGAGCAGAAGGCACCGACAGCCATGGCGGCCAGCACCAGGCCGGCGCCCATGGTGCCCATTGCGAGCGCGTTGACCAGGAACAGGGGTAGGACGAAGACGATGGCGAACTCCCCGATCGCCACGGTGGCGGCGGTGATGTTGCCCCAGCTGAAGGTCGGGATGCGGAACAGTGCGAGGTCGAGGATCGCAGAACGGTCCTCCCGCGCTCGGTGGCGCTCCCACAGGACAAAGAGCGCGAGCGAGACGAGGCCGATCGCCCCGACGATCGGGATGATCGAGACCGGGCGCGTGGCCGGCCAGGTGAAGCCGAGCACGCTGAAGTCCTGCAGCGGCCGCCACCAGCCCAGGCTCGAGCCCTCGATGATCGCGAAGACGAGCGCCCCGAGACCCAGGACACTCAGCTGCAGCCCGTCGACGTCCACGCCGCGGCCGCTCACCGCGCCGCGCGTCTGTGGCACGGTCAGCACCGCGCCCACGAGGACGAGCAGGCCGAGGGGGACGTTGACGAGGAAGATCCACTCCCAGGAGAAGGTCGAGGTCAGCCATCCGCCGAGCAGCGGCCCCAGCGCCGCCGCCCCCGACATCACCGCGCCCCAGATCCCGAAGGCCACGGCACGATCGCGCCCGCGGAACGTCGCGTTCACCGTGGACAGCGTGCCGGGCAGGATGCACGCCCCGCCAACGCCCTGGACCACCCGGGCCCAGATCAGCTGAGGCGCGTCCTCGGCTCCTGCCGCGAGCAGGCTGCCGCCCATGAACACGACCAGCCCCGCGATGAACAGGGTGCGCCGCCCCATGCGGTCGCCCAGGCGCCCGGTGCTCAGCAGCAGCGCCGCGAAGACGACCGCGTACAGGCCGTTGACCCACTGGGCGTCGGTCAGGTCGAGGTCGAGCTCAGCGATGATCGTGGGCAGCGAGACGCCGACGATTGTGCCGTCGATGACGATGAGCGAGAGCCCGGCCGCGAGCACCCACAGGCCGACCCAGGTCCGGAGCGTCGGCGCTGGGGCGTCCTGCCCGTCTGGCTCGCCTCCGGCCACCGGTTCCTGCTGCGTCATGTCGCCGCTCCGTTCCGACGCCGTGCTCGGCTGCCCGGGCGCCAGGTCCATCCTGCTCCTGACCACAGGCGACCGCACGCGGCTCGCCGTCCACAGGCCAGGCGGATCGGCCGCCGGCCACGCGGCGCACCAGCGAGGCTCGTGGACATGACCTCCACCGGCACCGAACCGTCCCGCCTTGTCACCGATGGCGACGTCCAGACGCTGCTGCAGCGCCTGCTCAAGCGTGCGAACCAACGCCAGGTCTGGCTGTTCTTCCTCTACGACGACGACACCGAGACGAAGGTCGTCACGCCCGTCGAGGACTATCCGGGCATCGGCGTCGAGCAGTTCACCTCGTCCTTCCGCACGATCTTCGCCGGGATGGCCGCGCGCTACGGCGTGGCGAAGGTGATTATGGCGTGGGAACGCCGGGGCAGCTCACAGGTCACCCCGGAGGACGCCACCTGGGCACGCGCCGCCGTGCGGCTGTGCGCGGGCGGACCTGTCACGCTGCGGGCCCAGCTCCTCGTGCACGACGGCGGAGTGTCCTGGCTCGCGCCCGACGACTACGCCTGAGGCCGCACCGCAGCTCAGCGCCCGTGGTCGAGCCGTGGCCACTCGACTGCGGGGCAGACGTCCATCACCATGTCGAGACCGGCTCCGGTCACCCGTGCGAACGCGCCGGCGTCAACGACGCCGAGCTGGAACCACACCCCGCGCGCCCCGATCGTCACGGCCTGGTCGGCCACCGCGCCCGCAAGCTCGGAGCGCACGAAGACGTCCACGACGTCGACCGGGAAGGGGATCTGCTCAAGGCTCGCGTAGCCCTGCTCGCCGTGCACCGTCGGCGCCGAGGGGTGCACCGGGACGATGCGCTTGCCCCGCCCCTGCAGGAAGCGCGCCACGCCGTAGGCGGCCCGGGAGGCGTTGTTCGACAGGCCGACGATCGCCCACGTCGAGGTGTCCTCGAGCAGACGGCGGATCACGGCAGGGTCGGGACGGTAGCCCTCGGCATCGGTGTGCATGCTGGCGCAACCGCCCCCTGCCCGCCCCTATTCCGCGGCGAGGTTCCCCTGGCGCGGACCATGGCCGATACTGCTGAGATGGCACGCGACCTGTGGCTCACCGGTGACCCGAGGACCGACCATCTGCTGTCCAGCGACCCCTTCGCGCTGATCGTCGGGATGCTTCTCGACCAGCAGGTGCCGATGGAGGCCGCGTTCACGGGTCCGCAGACGATTGCGGACCGCATGGGCGGCCTCGACGTGCACCGCGTGGCCGCCGCGGATCCGGGCGAGTTCATCGAGCTGTGCGCCCGCCCGCCCGCGGTGCACCGCTATCCGCGCTCCATGGCCGGGCGTATCCAGGCCCTCGCCCAGTATCTCGAGACCCACTACGGCGGGGACGTCACCCACCTGTGGAACCACGACGACCCCGAGGCCCGGGAGGTGCTGCGTCGGCTCACGGCGCTGCCCGGCTTCGGGGACCAGAAGGCGCGCATCTTCCTCGCCCTGCTCGGCAAGCAGCGGGGCGTGCGTCCCGCGGGCTGGCGCGAGGCGGCCGGGGCCTATGGCGAGCAGGGCTCGCACCGGTCGATCGCCGACGTCGTCGACCACGCGTCCCTCGACGAGGTGCGCACTACCAAGAAGGCCGCCAAGGCCGCAGCGAAGGCCGCGAAGGCGCCCAAGGCTCCGAAGCAGTAGGCGCCCCGGGCGCCGTCTCGCGCTACTCGGGCCGCGCCCGCCCGTCGCGCCCGTCGCGCAGGCCCCGGGCGTAGGCCTCTGCCGTCCCCTCGGCGAACAGGTCGGCCTCCCCCAGCCGCACGAGCACTCGCGCCCCGGGACCGTCGTCAGGCGTGGTCAGGTGCGCGAGGCCGCGCACCACGGCCAGCGGGCGCCCGCTCGTCTTGCCCTTGACGAGCTCGGCCGCCGCCGCGATCTCGTCGGCGACGGCGGTCACGGTGACCGTGAGCGCACGGCCGTGCGTGTCCACGGCCCCTCGCTCGTCGAGCAGGGGCGCTATGCCGGCCACGCCGATCGCCAGGTCCACGAGCCCGTCGCGCCACGGCCGCCCGGCGGTGTCGGTGACCACCACCCCCACGGTGACACCGAGGCGTTCGCGCACGCCAGCCCGGATCGCCTGCGCCGAGGCGTCCGGGTCCACGGGCAGCAGCAGCACGGTGCCGTCCGGGGTGTTGGACGCGTCCACCCCGGCGGCGGCCATGACCAGGCCGAGCCGGTTCTCGACGATTCGCAGCGGTGGCCCGTCCGGGCGCTCGCGCGAGGCGACCAGGCGCACCGTCTCCGCCGTAATCGCCTGCTCGCGGTCGGCGGCCGCCACCGCGCGCCCCTCCGCCTTGGACACGATCTTGCTGGTGACCACGATGACGTCGCCGTCGGCCAGGTCCGGGCATGCCGCGCAGACGAGTGCGCCCAGGTCAGTACCCGGGGCGACCTCGCCCACTGTGCGAGGAGCCCAGACCCGCAGCTCGTCCGCGGGTCCGTGCCCGCACTTCCCGGTCACCGCGAGAGCTTGGGCAGCACCTCGGCGGCGAACACATCGATCCACTCGCGCTGGTTGCGCCCCACGTTGTGCAGGTAGATCCGGTCGAAGCCGAGGTCGACGTACTTCTGGATGTTGGCGCGGTGCACGTCCGGGTCGGCGGAGATCACCATGCGCCCCTCGAAGTCCTCAGGCCGCACCAGCTTGGCGATCTGCTCGAACTCGTGCGGCGAGCGGATGTCCGCCTTGGGAAACTTCATGCCGCCGTTGGGCCACTCGGTCATCGCGTTCGTCAGCGCCTCGGCGCCCGTGGGCGCCCAGGACAGGTGGATCTGCAGCACCTTGGGCATCGACTCGGGGTCCCGCCCGGACTCGCGCACACCGTCGTCGAACTTGCCGAACAGCATGGAGATCTTCTCCAGCGGCGCCCCGACCGTGATCAGGCCGTCGGCGTGGCGCCCGGCCCGCTTGGCGGTCACCGGACCTGCGGTGGCGACGAGGATCTCGGGGGCGACCTCGGGCATGGTCCACAACCGCGTGGACTCGAGCTTGTAGAACTGCCCCGAGTGCTTGGTGTCCTTACCGGCCAGCGACGCGCTGAACAGCTTCTTGATGACGTCGATCGCCTCGAACATCCGGTTGATCCGCTCGGGCGCCTCCGGCCAGTACTGGCCGACGACGTGCTCGTTCAGCGCCTCGCCCGAGCCGAGCCCGAGCCAGTGCCGGCCCGGGTACATGGCGGCGAGGGTGGCTGAGGCCTGCGCGACCATGGCCGGGTGCCAGCGGAACGTCGGGGCCGTCACCCCGGGTCCGAGGTCCCCTCGGGTCCGTTCACCCAGGGCGGCGAGCACGTTCCACACGAAGGCGCTCTGCCCCTGCTGGGGCACCCACGGCTGGAAGTGGTCCGCCGCCATGACACCGGAGAAGCCCTGGGTCTCCGCATAGGCGCTGAGCTCGACGATCTCGGTGGGGTGAAACTGCTCGAGCATCGCGGCATAGCCGATCGTGAGGTCCATGCGCCCGACCCTAGCCCGCGGCCGTGCGGAAGAGCTTCGTGTACGAGCCCTGCGCGCGCGGGCGCACGATCAGGGTGTCCACGTTCACGTGCGCAGGCTGTTCGAGCGTCCACACGATCGCCCCGGCCACGTCCTCGGCCACCAGCGGGCCGGGCACCCCCGAGTACACGGCGTCTGCCTTGGCGCTGTCCCCGCCGAAGCGGTTGAGCGAGAACTCCGGGGTGTGCACCATGCCCGGCGCGATCTCGATGACCCGCAGCGGCTCGCCCACCAGCTCGAG
>JBQGOU010000189.1:0-6913 GCA_052086865.1 Cellulomonadaceae bacterium | reverse complement strand
CTGTATCGCCCCGACGGATGTTCAGTAATGTGCGGAAGATTCACGCTGGCATTCGGTCTGAGCATTGTCCGTCAGGTGCAACGTGGGCGAGTCTAGGCAGTCGCAGGTTGCCACGTGTAGTGCCCCCTGCGCCTCAGGGGTCCGATTTCAGCGGATCCGGCGTCCGCATCAGATCTCACTGTTTTCACGTCGCTACTGCGATGCTGGCGGTCTCCGCTCGTAGCCGAGGGCAGTGATGCGGTGTGTTGACCTCTAGCTCATGTCTACTCGTGCCGAGCGGTTGCGCTCCGGATGATGGTTCTGGCGAGGTCGAAGGCTACGAAGGCGACGAGGGTGACTCCGAGCAGGGGGAGTGCGAGGCCGAAGACTGCGGCGATCGCGATGAGGATGCCGTAGGCCGCGGTGGTGTCGACCCGGCGCCCGGGAGCGGTAGGAAGCCCGGTACGCGGTGGCTTGGGGCGGCGTCGCCACCACATGCGGTACCCGATGACGATGAGCGTGATGACGGCTCCTGCGATGGCGATGAGCAGGAGCTGGTTGAGCCAGCCGAAGAGGATGCCCATGTGGAAGGAGATGCCGACTTCGGCGAGCTTCCCGGCGACGGGCCAGTCGGCGAAGCGCACGGTCTCGACGACTGTTCCTGAGGCGGGGTCGATCGCCATGGAGTCCTGCTTCAAGGGCCAGTACCTCTGCACCTGGGAGACCACCCACGCCCCTCCGTCGGTGCTCGGGGTGATCGCCACCGGGTCCGTCAGGCCCTCGGCACGGGCCACGTCGAGCACGCTCTGCGCGGTGGCAGGGACCTCCGCTTCGGCGACCGGGGTGGTGGTCGCCGCCTCGGAGGAGAGGTAGGGCGTTGACCAGCTCAGGCTCTGACGCAGCGCGCTGAAGTTGCCGCCCGCGAACTGGGACCAGGTCAGTCCGGTGGCGGAGAGGAAGAACAGTCCGATCGCGGCCCAGACGCCGATGGTGGCGTGCAGGCTCATGGAGCGCTGGCGCTGCGGTCCTTTCCGCTGGGGAAGGAGGTAGGCGCGGGCGGTGCGGGCGCGGACCTTGCGGGTGACCCAGATGATGAGTCCGCTGAGGGCGAGGACCCAGAGCCAGCTGGCGGCGACCTCGCTGTACCAACGGCCGGCGTCACCGAGATGGAGGTTGCGGTGGAGATCGTCGAACCAGGTCCGCAGCGGCAGCCACTCCCCGAAGGTGTTCAGCACGCCAGTCACCTCCCCGGTGTAGGGGTCGACGAAAGCGGTGAGCTGCCGATCCTCGCGAGCGGAGGGGGAATCAAACGTGACACGAGTGGTGGACTCGGAGTCCTTGGGCGGGCGGATCTGCGTGATCGTGCCGTCGGTGACCTCGCTCTGCGCGGCCTCGATCTGCTGCGCCAGTGGCACCATCTCTGTGCCCGCTGGGGCGCTGGCGTGGAGTTCCTTGTCGTAGACGACCTGTTCGATCTGCGGGGTCAGCGCATAGAGGATGCCGGTCGCGGCGGCGACGAGGAGGAACGGAGCGATGAACAGCCCGACGTAGAAGTGCAGGCGGAGGGTGAGCTCTCGCAGCTCGTCGCGCAGCCGGCGCGGACGGGAGGTGTTGCCTCCGGTGGGGCGGGGCGGGGCTTGGGTGGCCATCAGGTCGGGCCTTTCGCGGTGACGGGGAGGTGGCGTGAGCTGAGCTCACATGAGGGCGAGCATGAGCGCCATGCCTGCGGCCATGAGGAGGTGGCAGGCTGAGTGGGCGCGGTGCGCCGGATCGCGGAGAAGGCGCACGAGCCACCACACGGCGATCACGGCGCTGAGCACGACGGCCCCCCAATTGACTGCCTCCGCCCAGACGGGGGTCGGGGTCATCTCCATCGCCATCTCGTCCCCGGTACCGCCGCCGTGGTGTCCGGCGTGCGCATCGGCAGAACCTTCCATGGCGTGGCCCATCAGCAGCGGCATCGCCAGCAGCATCCAGATCATCGCGGCGTTAAGAATCACGTGGCTGACCACTCCGGCACGCTCACCCACGGCGTGGACAGCGGGTAGGCCGAGCAGCATCACAACGCCAAAGAGCGCGAAGAGGGCGACCTGAATCCAGGTCCCGGCCGTGCCGACTGGTCGCCACACCATCAGCAGCATCGCCAGGCTCATCACGAGGTGGTTCACGTGCACTGCCGTCGCTATCGGCCCATTGTGGGAGGCGTGCACGGACTCGGTGGTCACTGCGGCGGGCGTGCGATGGCTCTGCGCGAGGTGCAGTGCGCAGAGTACGGCCGTTGCGAGGAAGATGGCGGTCAGCACGAAGGACCAGGGAGACTCAATCACGATCCCGAACTCTACACGCCGTAGAAATAATAGGGTGCGGCGAGTCCGCTGGGCTGCGATACCGTGTGGCACGCTGCAGGCGTACAGACAGCAGGAAGCGGTGGGGTCATGGCGGGTGTGAGATCTCGGTCTGCCGGAGCGCTAGAGGCTCTGGTGATGCGCGCCTTGTGGACCGCCGCCGCACCACTTAGTGCCAGCGCGATCCAGGTGACCTTCGATGACCCCGCACCCGCCCAGACCACGGTCCTGACGGTGCTGTCCCGGCTCGAGACGAAAGGGATGGTCACCCGACGAGCCCTCTCCCCCCGGCGGGTCACCTTCGAAGCAGCCGTCAGTAGCGCGCAGGCGCACGCCGCCGACATGGTCGAGGTGCTCGAGGACGCCCAGGACCGCGAGGATGCACTGATGGCCTTCACAAACAACCTCTCCGAGGCCGACCTCGATCTGGTGATGGATGCGATCACCTCACGGCGTTCTCGCCGGGAACGATGATGATCTGGGCGATCGTCGGGCCGTTAGTGACAGGCCTCGCCGCGGTCCCGCTCTCGGCGTGTCTTCTCACTCGTGGGACGTGGCAGATCCGTCGTCCGCGTCGCGCGCTGGCGGCGTGGGCTCTTACCGGCGCACTGGGACTAGTCGTCACGATCGTGGCCGTTCTCGTCGCGTCCGCGCTGTCGCTGTCGACGAGCTCTGCTGGCGCCCCGATCGAGGGGCTGGCCCTGACGCTCATCGCCTGGGCCGGGCTCGGAGGTCTTGGTATCGCGGGGTCCCTTACCCAGCTGCGCCGGGTCGATCTCGGCGAGGAAGATGACGATCGGCCAAGCATCACCGAACTGCTCTCCCGCCGGCGGACAGACTCCTGGCAGATGGGCACCATCACCGTCGTGGAGATCGAGGACCCGCGCTATGTGGCCGTGGCTATACCGGGCACGCCGTCAACGATTTTCGTCTCGCGCGCTGTCCAGCACGCACTGCCGCCCTCCTACCTATCCGCTGTTCTCGCCCATGAGGCAGCGCATCTCAGACAGCACCACACACTACTGAGGAGGCTTGGAGCGTGGCACACGGCGTGCTTGCCCAAACGTTCCGGCCTGCGAAGAGAGCTCGCTTCACGGATCACGCTGCTCACCGAGCTGGCCGCGGATGACGCTGCAGCCTCGAAGGTAGGTCCGGCCCACCTGCGGGCGGCCCTGGCCGCTCTCAACCGCCTCACCCCCTCCCGCGAGCTCGGAGTTCGCGCCGCTCGAGTCAGCGCACTCCACCCACAGCACTGCGCGCCGGACGCCTTGCCGTCTTCGCGCACCCCAAGCGGACATCTGCGCCCCGAGCATCGCTGAGTGGCGCACGGGAGACGTCCGCGACATCGCGACCTGTCGCCCCGAGACCAGTATTCGACATCTTGTAGAGTCGGCGTGGTGAAGCAGAGAGCAGTGGCCTTCGCGCTCGGCGCGCTCCTCGTCGCAATACTTCCTGCGATGGCCGCGAACCTGCTCGGCGGCCCCTCCGTGTACGAGGACATCCACCGAGGGTTCCCCGGAACAGGGACGGCCGTGACTGCCGCCGCGCTGCGCGGTGCCGCAGACCTCGCGGCCGTGACCTCCCTGGGCGCCGTCGTCGCGGTGCTGTTCCTGCATCCGCGCGGGAAGAGCGAGGCAGGCCGGCTGCGATTCGGCCCGGACCTGCGCCTCCTCACTTGGGCGTCGGGCGCCTGGACCGTGCTGGCGGCGGCGAACCTGATCGTCGCTGCACCCGAGTCCAACGGCGTCGAGCTGGGCCGCCTCCTGGAGCCAGGTGCGTTCGGACCGCTCTACACGTTCGGCTACATGCCCCGGGCATGGACCGTGACCCTGTTCGGAGCGCTGGTCCTGTGGCTGTGCTCCTACTGGGGCACGCGCTGGACGACGCTGCTGCCGGGGCTGTGGGCGGGGATCATCGGCGCGCTGGCGCCGGTGGTGGTGGGGCAGATCCTCGTCGGTCCGAACCATGACATCGGCGGGGATGCCGGCGCGCTCCAGACCATCGCGGCAGGAGTCCTCCTCGGACCGGTCCTGGTCACCGCCGCGGTGCGGCTGATCCGCAGCGGGGAAAGGGGCCCTCTCGACGAGGGGCTCGTCCTCCGCGTCGGCCTGGTCGGGGCGGTCGCCGTGCTCGCGGCGGAGCTCGTGGTGACGTGGTTCAAACTTGCCGGGAGCGATCCGTGGGCGAGCGTGACCGGCGTTCTCACCCTGGTGCGTCTTGCTCTTCTGGCAGCGCTCGTTGTCTCTCTCGTGGTGATGCGGCGCAGGGGCTCTCACCGGATGGCGGTCCCGGCCCTGCTGATCACCGTGTGGGTGGCGATCGGTGCGGCGATGACTCGCATTCCGCCACCGCAGTACTTCGTGCCCACGAGCATCCCTGAGGTGTTCATGGGGTTCGAGGTGCCGGATGCGCCGACCTTCGCGACGCTGATGAGCACAGGGAGGCTCAACCTGCTGTTCGCCGTCCTCGCCGTCGTCGGCATCGCGTCCTATCTCGCGATGGTGATCGTCCTGCGCCGCCGGGGCACGAGATGGCCCATCAGCCGCGTACTGCTGTGGTGTGGCGGCTGGCTGGTCGTCCTCGCGGCCACGAGCTCCGGGTTCGGAAAGTACTCCGCCCCCGACTTCGGCGTGCACATGGTGGTGCACATGAGCCTGTCGATGCTCGCTCCGATCCTCCTGGTCCAGGGCGGGGTGATCACGTTGATCCTGCGCACCGCACGCGCGGATCGACGCCGGGCGGGCGTGCACTCATGGGTGACGCAGATCCTGCACTGGCGGCTGCTGCGGACCCTCTACCACCCGGCGGTCGTGTTCGTCATCTTCATCGGCTCCTACTACGGCCTGTACTTCACTCCGCTGTTCGGCACGATGATGCGCTTCCACTGGGCGCACCAGCTGATGAACCTCCACTTCCTGGCCACGGGGTACGCGTACTACAG
Organism: Cellulomonadaceae bacterium; assembly: GCA_052086865.1. Taxonomy (GTDB): domain Bacteria; phylum Actinomycetota; class Actinomycetes; order Actinomycetales; family Cellulomonadaceae; genus Flavimobilis. Next base: position 1,648 of record JBQGOU010000189.1, on the reverse strand, counting down.
CCTGATCATCGGTGTGGACCGTCCGCCGCGCCCGCTGCCCCATATCGGGAAGCTCGGCTACACCTTCGCCGCGATGCCCTTCCACGCCTTCTTCGGAGTGGCCATCTACTCCTCGCCCACGCTGTTCGCCCAGACCTACTACGACTACCTCGCACTGCCGTGGGCGAACCTGTGGGAGTCCCAGAAGATGGCCGGCGCGGTGGCCTGGGCGGGTGGGGAGATCCCGCTGATCATCGCGATCGTCGCACTGTGCATCCAATGGGCGCGCCAGGACGACAAGGAGGCCCGTCGCCGGGATCGGCACCTCGACCGCGGCCTGGACACCGAGTTCGACGCCTACAACGACATGCTCAAGAGACTCTCGGACAGGGAGCGCACCCGATGAACCACACCCCCACCGCACAGGCCGCCCCACCAGCCCTCTCCCTGGAGGAGCGGTACACCTTCGACGTCTCCGGGATGACCTGCGCGGCATGCGCGAATCGCATCGAGCGGAAGCTGAACAAGCTCGACGGCGTCAGCGCCACCGTCAACTACGCCACCGAGCGCGCCGTCGTCACGGGCATCACCTCACCGGCGCACGCGATCGATGTCATCCGCGGCGCCGGGTATGACGCCGCCGAGCACGACGACCAGGACGACGAGTGGTCGCGCCGCGCCAACGAGAACCGCATCGTGAGCCTGCGGCGCAGACTCATCACCGCAGCACTGCTCACCGTCCCCCTGATGGACCTCACCATCGCCCTCGCACTCGTCGAGCAATGGCGGTTCCCCGGCTGGGAACTGCTGTGCGTCCTCCTCGCGGTCCCCGTCATCACGTGGGCGGCATGGCCCTTCCACCGGGCTGCCTGGAGGAACCTGCAGAACCGCTCCGTCAGCATGGACACTCTCGTCTCCATCGGCATCCTCACCTCGTTCGGCTGGGCCCTGGTCTCGATGCTCGCGGGCATCGACGCCGCCGACGGCGTGTGGCTCGGCATCGGCGAGGTCCCCGAGGGCGCCAACGCCCTGTACCTCGATGTCGCCGCGGGACTGACGACCTTCCAGCTCGCGGGCCGCTACTTCGAGACCCGCAGCCGGCGCCGCGCCGGCGACGTGCTCGGCGCGCTGTCCGCCCTCGGGGCACGGGAGGCCCGCCGTCGACGTGACGGGGTCGAGACGATGGTGCCGGTCGAGGAGCTCCGCACCGGGGACGTCGTGCTCGTGCGCCCCGGCGAGACGATCGCCGTCGACGGCCGGGTCATCGAGGGCACCGCCTCCCTCGACACCGGTGCGATGACTGGGGAATCCCTGCACCGCACCGTCGGACCGGGCGACGAGGTCATAGGCGGCACCGTCTCCGCGGACGGGATCCTCGCCCTCGAGGCGACCCGGGTCGGTGCCCACACCCAGCTCGCACAGATGGCCGCCATCGCCGAGCAGGCGCAGATCCGCAAGGCCCAGGTCCAGCACCTCGTCGACGCCGTGGTGCGCGTGTTTGTTCCCGTCGTTCTCGTCCTCACCGTGCTCGTCGCGCTTGCCTGGCTCCTTGCCGGTGCAGACGTGTCCACAGCGGTGACCAACGGGATCAGCGTGCTGATCATCGCCTGCCCCTGCGCCCTCGGCCTCGCCACCCCCACGGCGCTCATGGTCGGCGTCGGACGCGGCG
>JBQGOU010000188.1:0-6946 GCA_052086865.1 Cellulomonadaceae bacterium | reverse complement strand
GAGAGATGAGCAGCAACGTGGTGTACGCGATCGTCAAGGCCGGTGGCCGCCAGGAGAAGGTTTCCGTCGGCGACATCGTCGTCGTCGACCGTCTGGCCGGTACGGCCGGAGAGTCCGTCGAGTTGCCCGCCCTCCTCCTTGTGGACGGTGAGACGGTGACCACGGACGCCCAGGCCCTGGCCAAGGTGACTGTGACCGCCGAGATCGTTCGGGACGAGAAGGGCCCGAAGATCGACATCCTCAAGTACAAGAACAAGACCGGGTACCGCAAGCGCCTGGGTCACCGGCAGAAGCTGACCCGCCTGAAGGTCACCGGCATCAAGTGATCTGACCGCCGGGACCTCCCGGCGGGAACACTCTTCGAACGTCGAGCGAGAAAGCAGGAACAGTCATGGCACACAAGAAGGGCGCGAGCTCCTCTCGTAACGGTCGCGACTCCAACGCGCAGCGCCTGGGCGTCAAGCGCTTCGGTGGCCAGGTCGTCAAGGCGGGCGAGATCATCGTTCGCCAGCGCGGCACCCACTTCCACCCCGGCGAGAACGTGGGCCGCGGCAAGGACGACACGCTGTTCGCCCTCGAGCCGGGTGCGGTCCAGTTCGGCACCCGCCGCGGCCGCAAGGTCGTCGACATCGTCGAGGCCGTAGCAGTCTGAGCTTCATCCAGACGTGACGAGGGGCGCACCGGTTCGGTGCGCCCCTCGCGTCGTCACCGGCCAGTCGCGTCGCCACCGGCCCGGCTGACCGCCACCGCCGAGTTCGCTCACGCGGCGCGACACCGGTCCGCGGACCGACCGCACTCGAGCACAGCGACCGGTTTCGGCGCACAATGCCCCCTCGCGGGGCGCAAGGGGATCGACCATGACCACGTTCGTCGACCGAGTAGTGCTGCACGTCTCCGGCGGGGACGGCGGCAACGGCTGCGCCTCGATCCGCCGGGAGAAGTTCAAGCCGCTGGCGGGGCCCGACGGCGGCAACGGCGGTGACGGCGGCAGCGTCATCCTGGAGGTCGACCCCCAGGTGACGACGCTGCTGGAGTACCACTACTCCCCGCACCGCCACGCCGAGCGCGGCACGCAGGGCATGGGGGACAACCGGGCGGGTGCGGCCGGCCAGGACCTCATTCTCGGCGTGCCCGACGGCACGGTCGTCGCGACGCCCGACGGCGAGGTGCTCGCTGACCTCGTGGGCGCGGGCGCCCGCTACGTTGCTGCGGCCGGCGGCCGCGGCGGGCTGGGCAACGCGGCCCTGTCCTCCCAGCGCCGCAAGGCACCTGGTTTCGCGCTGCTGGGCGAGCCCGGCGAGGCCGCCGAGGTGGTCCTGGAGTACAAGACCATCGCTGACGTCGCGCTCGTGGGTTACCCCAGCGCGGGCAAGTCCTCACTCATCGCTGCGATCTCCGCGGCCCGCCCCAAAATCGCGGACTATCCCTTCACCACGCTCGTGCCCAACCTCGGCGTGGTGCAGGCGGGCTCGACCCGGTTCACGGTGGCCGACGTCCCCGGGCTCATCCCGGGTGCCAGCGAGGGCAAGGGCCTGGGCCTGGAGTTCCTGCGGCACATCGAGCGGTGCACCGTCATCGTCGACGTGCTCGACTGCGCAACCCTCGACCCCGGCCGTGACCCGATCAGCGACCTCGACGTGATCGAGGCCGAGCTCGCCGCCTACGCCGACGACCTCGGGGTGAGCGAGGGGCGCGTGCCCCTGACCGAGCGGCCGCGCGTCGTGGTGCTCAACAAGATCGACGTCCCCGAGGCGCGTGAGCTCGCCGAGATGGTGCGCCCCGACCTCGAGGCGCGCGGCCTGCCGGTGTTCGAGATCTCCGCGGTCAGCCACGAGGGTCTGCGGCCGCTGACCTTCAAGCTCGCCGAGCTCGTCGAGAAGGCGCGCAGCGAGGCGCCCGCCACCGAGCCGGCGCGGATCGTGCTGCGGCCCAAAGCCGTGGACGACGCCGGCTTCCGGGTGGCGCGCCGGACGGCCGACGACGGCCACGAGTACTTCCAGGTGCGCGGCACCAAGCCCGAGCGCTGGGTGCGCCAGACGGACTTCACCAACGACGAGGCCGTGGGCTACCTCGCGGACCGGCTCGCCCGCTCGGGGGTGGAGGACCAGCTGTTCAAGGCCGGTGCGACCCCGGGCGCCGAGGTGGTCATCGGCGACGGCCCCAGCGCGGTCGTCTTTGACTGGGAGCCCACGCTGATGACCGGCTCGGAGCTGCTGGGCGGCCCGCGCGGGACGGACCAGCGCATCGAGGAGCGGCTGCGACCCACCCGCGCGGAGAAGCGCGAGCAGTACTACGAGCGGATGGATGCCAAGGCCGAGGCCAGGGCCGAACTGTGGACGGAACGCGAGGCCGGGCTCTGGACCGGCGAAGATGAACCCCGTGACTGAGTTTGCACACTCCAGGGAGTCGGTGGCGCGCGCCCGGCGCGTCGTCGTGAAGATCGGCTCATCCTCCCTGACAAGATCCGACGGTCGGCTCGACCTGCAAGCGCTGCGCACCCTCGTCGACGTCCTCGCCGCACGCCGGGAGCGCGGGGACCAGGTGGTCCTCGTGACGTCCGCGGCGGTGTCGGCCGGCATGGGTCCGCTCGGCCTGACCCGGCGCCCGGACGACCTGGCCACGGCCCAGGCGGTCGCCTCCGTGGGGCAGGGCATCCTCGTGGCCCGTTACACCGAGGCCTTCCGCGAGCATGGGCTGCGGGTGGGCCAAGTGCTGCTGACGGTTGAGGACACGATGCGCCGCGGGCAGTACCGCAACGCCCAGCGTGCGCTCGAGCGCCTGCTCGCGCTCGGCGTCGTGCCCGTGATCAACGAGAACGACGCCGTGGCGACGCACGAGCTGCGCTTCGGCGACAACGACCGCCTTGCCGCCATCGTCTCCCACCTGGTGCGCGCGGACGCGATGGTGCTGCTGACCGACGTCGACGGGCTGTACGACAAGTCCCCGTCCAACCCCGACGCGCGCCAGATCCGCGAGGTGCACGGCCCCGCCGACCTCGCGGGCGTGCAGGTCTCCGGATCGGGCAGCACGGTCGGCACGGGCGGCATGCTGACCAAGCTCGAGTCGGTGCGCATTGCCACCGCCTCGGGCGTGCCCGTGGTGCTGACGTTGGCCGAGAACGTCACCGCGGCGCTTGAGGGCCGTGAGGTCGGGACGTTCTTCGCCCCCACCGGGCACAAGATGAGCCGGCGCCGGCTGTGGGTCGGCTACGCGGCCAAGGCGCGCGGGCGGCTGGTGCTCGACGACGGCGCCGTGCGCGCGGTGCAGGGCGGGCTCGCCTCGCTGCTTCCCGCAGGCGTCACCGCCGTGGAGGGGGACTTCGTGGCCGGAGACCCGATCGAGCTGGTCGACGGCGCCGGCCGGACGATCGCCCGCGGCCTCGTCGCCTACGGCGCGGCGGAGATCCCGGGGCTGCTCGGGCACTCGACCGGTGAGCTGCGCGAAGCCTTTGGCAAGGGCTTCGACAAGGCGCTCGTGCACCGCGATGACCTGGTGCTGCTGCGCCGCCCGGACAAGCCGCCGCGCGGCGCGCCCCGCCCGGCGGACGCCTTCGCGTCCTAGGGGCGCTCGGGCGGGCCAGCAGCACGGGCTCAGCACCCCCGTTGCCGCACCGTCCGCAGGGTGAATACGCCCTGCCGCGGTGCAGGGCCGCCCGGTAGGCTCGGTCAATGAGCTCCATCATCGAGGACCGTCCGGTGTCCGGGGGCGTCGGCTCCGACGTCACCGAGCAGGTGAACGAGATCGCCCGGCGCGCCAAGATCGCGGCGCGCACCCTCGCCGTCGCGCCCCGCGCCGTCAAGGACGCCGCGCTGCACGCTCTGGCGGACGCACTGGTCGCCCAGGCCGCGCGGATCGTCGAGGCCAACGCGGCCGACGTCGACCGCGGCCGGGAGAACGGGATGAGCCCGGGCCTGCTGGACCGGCTGACCCTGACCCCGGACCGGGTCGGGGCCATCGCAGAGGCTCTGCGCGAGCTCGCCGCGCTGCCCGATCCGGTGGGGGAGGTTGTGCGCGGTTCGACGCTGCCCAACGGGTTGCGCCTGCGCCAGCTGCGCGTGCCCATGGGCGTGGTCGGCATGATCTACGAGGCGCGTCCCAACGTGACGGTCGACGCGGCCGGACTCGCCCTCAAGAGCGGCAACGCGGTGATCCTGCGCGGTGGGTCCGCGGCGGCCAGCTCCAACGAGGTGATCGTCGAGGTCCTCTCCGGCGCGCTCGAGGCGCAGGGGCTGCCCGCGGACCTCGTCCAGTCGATCGACCGGTACGGCCGCCCGGGCGGGGTCGCCCTGATGCGGGCCCGCGGACTGGTCGACGTGCTCGTGCCCCGCGGGGGAGCGGACCTGATCCAGACCGTCGTGCGCGAGTCGGTTGTGCCCGTCATCGAGACCGGCGTGGGCAACTGCCACCTGTACATCGACGCCGGGGCCGAGGTGGAGCGGGGCGTCGAGATCCTGCTGAACTCCAAGCTGCAGCGCGTCGGGGTGTGCAACGCCGTCGAGACCCTGCTCGTGCACCAGGCCGTGGCCGAGGACTTCCTGCCCGTCGCACTCGCGGCCCTGGCCCAGGCGGGCGCCGTCGTGCACGGGGATGAGGCGACGCAGGACCTCGCGCCCGAGGCCGTCGAGGTGCTGCTCGCCACGGACGAGGACTGGGAGCGCGAGTACCTCGCCGCGGAGATCGCGGTGCGCGTCGTCCCGGACCTCGACGCCGCAATCGAGCACATCCGCACCTGGTCCTCCGGGCACACCGAGGCGATCGTGACACGGGACCTGGAGTCCTCCGAGCGCTTCACGGCGGAGATCGACTCCGCCGTGGTGAACGTCAACGCCTCGACCCGTTTCACCGACGGCGGGCAGTTCGGGCTGGGAGCCGAGATCGGCATCTCCACGCAGAAGCTGCACGCCCGCGGGCCCATGGGCCTGGCGGAGCTGACCACCACCAAGTGGATCGTGCACGGCGAGGGCCAGATCCGGCTGTGACCACCTGCTGCGGGTTCGGCGCCCGCAGCGTTCGTGAGAGACTGGGCGCCGGCACCTGGAGTGTCGTCCATCACCCCATCCGAGGAGGACCGCGTGTTCGCGACCGCGCTGCTGACGGCTGAAGAGACGACCCACGTCGTGACCGAGCTGCCCATGCCCCCGCTGGCGTACGGCCTGCTCGCATTCGGTGCCCTCATCGGGCTGCTGTGCGTCACGCTCGCGTTCCGGAGTGTGTGGACCAGGCACTGACCGCCGCGGCACCTCGGCACTCGGACTGATAGGACATCGTGGAACGAACACGTATCGGCGTGATGGGCGGAACGTTCGACCCCATCCACCACGGTCACCTCGTCGCCGCCAGCGAGGTCGCTGCGCGCTTCCGGCTCGACGAGGTCGTCTTCGTCCCGACGGGCAAGCCGACGTTCAAGCAGGACCAGCAGGTCACCCCGGCCGAGCACCGCTACCTGATGACCGTCATCGCAACGGCCTCCAACCCGCGGTTCACCGTGAGTCGGGTCGACATCGACCGTGACGGCCTGACCTACACGATCGACACCCTGCGCGACCTGCACGCGCACCGCCCGAACGCGGACCTCTTCTTCATCTCCGGCGCGGACGCGATCGAGCAGATCCTCACGTGGAAGAATGCGGACGAGATGTTCGGACTCGCACATTTCGTCGCGGTGACCCGTCCTGGGCACTCGCTGGACCTCGCCGGGCTGCGCCCGGACGTGGTGACCGCGCTCGAGATCCCGGCGCTGGCCATCTCCTCGACCGACTGCCGTGCCCGGGCCCGCGCCGGGGAACCCGTCTGGTACCTGGTGCCCGACGGTGTCGTGCAGTACATCTCCAAGCACCGCCTCTACAGGGAACCTCACCATGAGCCATCCTGACGCCGGAACCGGATCCGGCGCACCGCTGACCCGTCGCCAGCTGCGCGAGCTCGCCGCCGCGCAGGCCGAGCGCGAGGCCGCGCAGACGCCGTCGGTCCAACCGACCCGCAGATCGCTGCGCACCGCGGCCGAGGCACAGACGGGCGCGCTGCCGGCCGTCTCGGCCACGTCCGCGCAGGACACCGCATCGCCGAGCGCCGCGCCGCTGAATGCTGCCCCGGTTCAGAGCGCAGTGCCTGCACCGCCCGTGCCAGCGCCGCCTGTTCCCGTGCCGCCTGTTCCCGCATCGGGCTCTGGCGCCCCCGCGCGCCCGCTGTCGCGGCGCGAGCTGCGCGAGCGTGCGGAGGCGCTGCGCGCCCAGCAGGCGCCGTCGGCCGGGTCCGCGGAGAGCGTGCCCCAGGTCGCGCCGCCCGCCGTCACCGGTTCGATCCGGGCGATCGACGAGACCGGGCGGCTCACCCCGGTGCGGCCCGTCGGGTCCGGCACGCCCGGTGACCCCCCCTCGTCGCCGGCGACCCCGCGCGTCTCGGTGCGCCAGACCCTCGCACGCGCGGTGGAGAAGTCCGCGCCCTCGCAGCCGTCGCCCGCGCCCGTCTCGCCCACCGCGCCCTCGCCCGCCCGCGCACCGCGCAGCACGGACGCGTCCGACCCGGCCAGCACCGGCGCAGGCCTGGGCGCCGGTGCGTGGGCGCCGGTGACGCCACCGGCCGCCGTCGTCGATCAACCGGTGTGGCCGCGGACCTCCGCGCCGTCCCCGGACGGGGGTCCGGTGCGTACCTCGATCTCCGCAAGCCTCCCGCCGGCGCGCTCCGCGCCGTCGCCTGACGCTGCCTCCGCGGCGCCGGCGGTGCCCGCTGCGGCCGCCGAGCCCGAGCAGACCTCGACCGCGGCATGGCTGGGCGTCGAGCCGGAGTCCGACGAGGCACCGCCCGTGCCGGCGTGGGAGGCCGTGCGGCCCGAGATGTCCGAACGCGAACCCTTCGCTCCCGTGCACCCCGAACCGGAGTCGCACGATGGCGGGCGGCGCTGGCTCGGCTACACCCCGCTGCAGTACCTGGTGCTCGTCGTCGTCGG
>JBQGOU010000187.1:0-6972 GCA_052086865.1 Cellulomonadaceae bacterium | reverse complement strand
ATGCGGATCTTCTGTCCCGCCATGGCGTCGTCTGACTCTCTCTCTCGAACCGCTAACTGTCCGACCCCCGCGCTCGGGCGTGTCGCTTGTCGCGACCTGCCCTGGCGCAACGCATCCGTCACAGATGCGGGGCCGTTGGAAATGTGCCGGTCCACGAGCGCCCTCCGCGGAGAGCGACTGCTACGAGCCGGACACAAGGTCTGCTCGCCTGCGCGGAAGTCTTGGCTTCCCACGAGGGCGCTCGATCTGTCACGCACAGAGAGTCCACCTCGCGGTTCCACCGCGGATCAACACACTGTTCGACACATGAATGAGCGCGCCCGTCACAGGCAACTTGTCCATGATGCCACACGCAGTGGCACAAGACCAAACCGCCGTCGGGCGGGGTCTACGCCGTCGACTTCGCCGTGCGCGGGAACCCCGCGGACACCACGTAGCCGACGGTGGCGACGGTTCCCACCCCGAGGATCAGGGCCCACCAGGGGAACCCGGGGATATCGGGCGCGGCCCGCGCAGCCTCGAGATCCTCAGGCGTCGTCGGCGTCACCCGTTCGGCGGTCACGAGGATGCGATGGCTGTTGACGCCGAGCGGTGTGCAGGTCACCAGCGTGACGAGGTCCCGTGCCGGGTCCGCGACGAGCTGCTCGGTGTCCTCGGGGTTGATGACCTTGGTCTCGATCACCTGGTAGGTGAGCACCTGGTCCAGGACGGAGACCGTGAAGGTGTCCCCGATCTGCGCCGTGTCCAGGTCGTTGAAGAGGGTGGCGGTGGGAAGGCCGCGGTGGGCGGTCAGGATAGCGCGCGTACCGGTTCCGCCGACGGGCAGCGAGGTGCCCTCCAGGTGCCCGACACCGTGCTCCAGGGTGCCGTCGGCCGTGCCGTGGTAGATGGGCAGGTCCAGGGTCAGCGCGTCGTAGCGCAGCCGTCCCATGAACCCGTTCCCGGCGACGTCGAGCAGATCCGCGTAGACCAGCGAGGTGTCGGTCGACTCGCCGTCGCCGATCGGCACATTGGCGTTCGCAGCGAGGACCGCGCCGCTGGCCAGCGCCTGGTTGTACGCGTGGGCGCGGTCGAGCTGTTCGGCGCGGTAGGCCGGGTCGTCGTGGGGCGGCAGCTCGATGGCCTCCTGCGCCAGCTCGGTGACCCGGGACTGCTCTCGCTGCGAGAACCACGATGCGACGCTCGGGTACTGGAGCACGCACAACCCCAGCAGGATGAGGACGCAGGGCACCGCCTGGGCCCAGGGGAAGCGCCACCCGCGCGCGCGGGCATGGCTCGGCCGACGCCGGGGTGCGCGCGTCAGCGTCGGTGCACTCACCTGTGCGCTCCTTCCGGAAGGTCCTGCGGGTGACATGAGCCTGGCGGCGGTTCCCGTGAGGGGCGCCGCCGCCAGGACGATCCGCGAACGGATCAGATGTGGGACCGGTCAGGCTGCGTGGTTGCGACGACGACGGGACACGATGACCGCACCGGCGCCGACGCCGATCAGCGCGAGACCGCCGAGGGTCATCACCAGCGTGCCGCCTGCGCCCGTGAGGGGCAGGTCAGGGCCGACCTTCTTCGGGTTGATGACCCTCAGGGCGTTCACGTTGTCCTCACCCGGCGTGATGGTGACGGGATTCGAGACGGCGATGGCCGTGTGACCCGCCGGGATCTTGGTCTCGTAGACGCAGTACGTGTTGCTCGGATCGGTCAACGGTCCGTCTTCGCTGTTGTCGACCCACAGCCCGAGAACGGCGACCGGCGTGACCCCCGCCCATTGGACGACACCGCTCGCATCCGACGTGCCCGTGGCGATCGACCCAGTGGCCGGCACCTCGGCCGCACACGTGCCGTCGCTTGCCGTGTCGAACACCTGGAACTCCGCCCCGGCGAGCGGCTGCGGCGTGGACGAGTCGTCCTGCTTCAGGATCGAGAGCTGACCCCAGTAGGTATACGGGGTGGGTCCGCCGGGGACCGTGGTGCCGTTGAACTCGCTCGAGTAGCCGTCGTCGACGCCACCGGGGTTGTCGATCGCACCGTCACCGACCGACTCGACCGCCGTCGCGAGCTCGATCGTGATGTTCCCGCCCTGGTGCGCATCGAGCACCGACGGTGTGAAGGTCCACGTCACGCCGTCCTCATCGAGCGTGTAGTCGGTGCCTTGGGCAAGCTCCGCGGTGCCGATCTTGACGGTCGACGAGGCGTAGCTCAGACGCGAGTCGAGCACGTCGGTGACCGAGCCGCGCTCGAAGGGCACGCCCTCTGCCAGGGTCGGGATCGGAACGGTCAGGGTCCAGGTGACGGTGCTGCCGACGACCAGGTCCGAGGGTGCCTCGGAGATCGTCTTGGTCGGCGCTTCGGACAGCTGGTTCTTCGGGTCGGCGACGACGTCGTAGTTCCAGCCACCCTCCTCATCGCTGTCCGAGGTCGGGATGGAGGCGTAGAAGTTCGGGACCGGAGAGACGATCGGGTTGTCACCCGGGTCGGTCTCCTGCACGTAGTAGACGCCGACGGCGAGGTTGAACCCGACCGAACCGGCGTCGGTCGCGTCGGCCTGCGTCACGCTGGTGAGACAGAACGGGTCGGCCGGAGCGGCCGGCTGCGAGGCGAAGAGGCCCTCGAGCCCAGCCCAGTCCGCCGCATCCGTGAGGTTGATGGGGGTACAGACGTCGCCGACGGTGCGGCCGACCTGCGTCACGGTGAACTCGACGCCGCTCAGCGGGTTCGTCAGGTCCCCGCCCTGCTCCACGGGCACGCCGCCGTACTTGTTGATGGTGAGCGTGCCGCTGGTGGGCGCGTTCGTCTGGTCGGGACCGACGGCGGCACCGGCCGCGCCGGCGAGTGCGGTCAGGCCCAGGGCAGCGACCCCGAGCACCGCGAGGCTGCGCCCCGCGAACGTGCGTCCTGTTGTCATGGTGAGTTCCTTCCAAGTCCCCCTGCGCCTGACCGGCCAGGTTGGTTCAGTGGTGGCGATGCAATGCTCGGGATGGTTCGTGGGTCCTCAGGCCTCGGCGCGCCTCCTTCGCACAAGGAGGAGCCAGGTGGCCGCCGCAAGCAGCAGGCCGGCGCCCAGGTAGGTGAAGACGTCGCGTCCAAGTCCGCCGGTCAGCGGCAGCGTCGGCGGGGTGATCGGAGTGTTCTCGATGTCGCCTAGGTCGACCGCAAGCGACGACCCGGACTCGCCGGAACCGATGACGAAGCGGAGCGCATCGGTCGAGACGTGGTAGCCAGCCGGTGCGGCCTTCTCGACGATCGTGTAGTCGCCCCATGCCAGGTCGCTCAGCAAGAACTCGCCGGGCGCCGGGTCCTGGTCGAGGTACGCACCCGACGCGCACGGTTCTGCGACGCAGTCGGCCACCACCGTGTTCTCCGGCACCTCCGGTCCGGTCAGCGTCCACGTGGAACCCGCAAGCCGGTCGTCGCCGCCCTGCGCCACCTTGGCCCACGCGACGGTTCCGGGAAGCTGCCGGTTAATGAGCTGACAGGCGGCAACATCGCCGGGTTCGAGCTGGAGCCCGGCCCAGGCGTCGAGATCACGCACGCCGCTGATCGTCGTCTGCACCTGCCCCTGCGCGGGTGTCACCGTGCAGCTCAGCGAGGCGAAGGTGTGTCCCTGCTGCTGTTGCTCGGTCGCACGAACCTGAGCCCGGGCATCCTGCGTGGGAAAGGTCACCGTCCAGGCGGCAGCCGTGCCGTTCCCATCGGTCAGATGGGCGGCGGCGTCGCTGATCTCGACTCCGTCAGCCGACGCCGGGTCGAGAACGGCCCGCAACGCCCAACCCTGTGCCGGCCCGAGGTCCTCGCCCGTGGTGCTCTGCACCCGCTTCGAGAGAGTGATGGAGGCGGGATCAAGCCTGGTGTTGACGATGACGCCGAAGTCCGCGACGGCACCGTCACCAGTCATCGCTTCGGTGTGCTTCTGGGCGTCGAGCGCGTAGCCCACAGGCGCCACCGACTCGTGCAGCGTGTAGGTACCCCACGGCAGGTCCTGCACCTTGAACATCCCCGCGCGGTAGTCCTTGTCGGCCATGTCCGCGCACGCGTCGAGGTTCTCGCCGACGCAGTCGGCGATCGCCTGCGTGGTGCTCGAGCCGCCCTCCGGTCCGGTGAGCTGCCACTGCGAGCCAGCAAGCGGCGCGCCCGATTCGTCCTGCTTGGCCCAAAGCGCTACGCCGGTCCGGCGATCGTACTGGTTGGTCAGGGCCACCTGAACCGTCGTTCCTTGGTCACCGATCCGCACAGAGTCGGTCGAGAACTCGGCGTGCTGCCATGTGGCGCCCTCCGGGTCGTCGGGGTTCGCCTCGCTCAGGGTGACCACAGCCCCGGAAGGGATCAGTCCGCTCGTGACGGTCTGACCACTGGTCACCGTCAGCGTTCCCGCTCCCGCGTCATAGCGGTGAGGACCGTCGGGTGCGTTCGCAGGCAGGTGCACTCCCGCCTGGTAGGAGTAGTTCACCGTGAACGTCGCATCGGTGTCCACCAGCTCAGCACCCGTACCCGAGACCCCCTTGGTCACTGAGAACCGGCCCTGGGTGTAGGTCGGGATGGTGACGGTGGAGGATGCCGTGACGGTCTCATCGGACTCCGTCACGCCCGTCACGGTGGCCGTGTTCACGAAGTGCCCCGCCCGCGCCTGTTCGTCGGTCAGCGGACCGTAGGTACCCGTGCACTCTAAGGAGTCCTGTGGCACCAGCGTCGTATCCGGACAGTTGATGTCGAGAATCTGAGGATCAGTCACCGCGATGTCATGCAGTGCCTCGAGGCCTGGATTGGTCACGAGAAAGCGATACGGCACATTGTCGCCCGCAGTGAACACGGTTGCGGACGTTCCCCCGTCCGCGTGGCGGTCGACGCTTTTCACCAGGTCGATGCTGCCGAGGGAGTTCACCGTCTTGACCGTTGTGAGGCGAACCAGGTGGACCTCGTGCCCGCCCCCGGTCGAGGCGGAGAACCCGAACTTCACCGTCGAAGGCATCGGCTCCGTCATGGAGGCACTCAGCACTTGCGTGCCGTTGACGAAGACGGTCACCGTAGGGAACGGGTCAGCGGAAGTCGTGGGAGAGATCAACACCCGCACCAGGCGCGCGCCACCCGCGATGCTGTTGCCGCTGAGGCTGATCGGTTCGGACTGCTTCACGATGCAGTAGCCCTGCGTTCCGTTGCCGGGACCGCGCAGGACGACACGGTTCTGTTGCCGCGAGGAATCGGCTGTGCACGATGTGCCCACATAGGGTTGACTGGAGAAGTTGCCGTACACGTCCAGTCCGACAGCGAGGTAGCCCTGGGCGATGCCGGGCTGCGCGACCGGATCCTCGCCGTTCTTGATCGATGCATACCCGAGCGCTCCCCCGTAGCTCGCGCCCGTGGGCCCCGGCGTGTCCAGCGTGTAGGCGCCGTCGGTCAGGAAGAAGCCGATGCCGTCAGCGGGGCCCAGGCCGGTCGAGCCGCTGTTGTACTGATACTGGGTGAACTCGATGTCAAGACCCGCGCCAGCGGGAATCGCACGGTTGAAGAGCACCGTTCCGGTCTGTGAGCCACGGTTGTCCGTCAACTGCAGGTAGCCCGGCGTTGTTGACGAAGGACTGTCCGTGCGGTTCACACAGTAGCCGAGTTGCGAGCCTTCTCCGGGGGGCGCCACATTCGGAGCGGCCGTCAAGCACGCGGCGCCCAGTGGCAGCCAGCGCGCATCCGGCACGGTCGCGCCCTCGAAGGTCTCGTTCGTGAGTTGGGACCCTGCGTCGTCGGCTGCTCGCGCAGTGGGCACGGGCAGTGCCGCGATCGTCCCCATGGCCCCCAGCGCCACGACTGCCGCGGTGGCTAGGAGACGGTGAGCTACGCGAGAGAACAGTCCAGCCACGTGACAACCCCCATTGTCCGCCAACCTGCATCTGCGGAAGGCCCATGCCGCGCACATGCGACAGGTTGTCGGCAAATGCTCAAGAGCAAAACTAGACGGGGCGCGCGCCACGCATTAAGGCACGCAGCGCCATTTTGAGAATTTCACCCGCTCACTTTTCCGACATTGCACCGCAATCAATAAAGTCAGCTTTTGTCACCCCTTTCGGATATGCCCATTTTGTGCGCGCGACCGTAAGAAGGCGGACGGTCTCGATGCGGACATCGTGAAGCGCCCGCCAACGCACAACGACGCAGGGCCCCGGCGCTGCTGCGCCGGGGCCCTGCGTCGTGCGTGCTCCCTCTCAGGAGCGGGAGATCACTTGATGATCTTGGTGACCTGGCCGGAGCCGACGGTACGGCCACCCTCACGGATGGCGAAGCCGAGGCCCTCCTCCATGGCGATCGGCTGGATCAGCTCGACCGACATCTCGGTGTTGTCGCCGGGCATGACCATCTCGGTGCCCTCGGGCAGCGTGATGACGCCGGTGACGTCGGTGGTGCGGAAGTAGAACTGCGGGCGGTAGTTCGAGTAGAACGGGTTGTGCCGCCCACCCTCGTCCTTGCCCAGGATGTAGACGCGAGCCTCGAAGTTCGTGTGCGGGGTGATCGACCCCGGCTTCACGACGACCTGGCCGCGCTCGACGTCCTCGCGCTTGATACCGCGCAGCAGCAGACCGGTGTTGTCGCCGGCCTGAGCCTCGTCCATCGACTTGTGGAAGGTCTCGATTCCCGTGACCGTGGTCTTCTGGGCGGGGCGGATGCCGACAATCTCGACGTCCGAGTTGACCGCGAGGGTTCCGCGGTCAACCTTGCCGGTGACGACGGTGCCACGACCGGTGATCGTGAAGACGTCCTCGATCGGCATGAGGAACGGCTTGTCGAGGTCGCGCACCGGGTCCGGCACGTTCTCGTCCACGGCGTCCATCAGGTCCTCGACGGACTTGACCCACACCGGGTCGCCCTCGAGAGCCTTCAGACCGGAGACGCGGATGACCGGAGCGTTGTCGCCGTCGAAGTTCTGGTCGCTCAGCAGCTCACGGACCTCCATCTCGACGAGCTCGAGGATCTCCTCGTCGTCGACCATGTCGGCCT
>JBQGOU010000186.1:0-6991 GCA_052086865.1 Cellulomonadaceae bacterium | reverse complement strand
CCGGCATTCTTGGGATCATGACCGAACCCGAGGCACGCCTGCTCGTCGTCGACGACGAACCCAACATCCGCGAGCTGCTGGCCACCTCGCTGCGCTTTGCGGGCTTCGAGATCCACACGGCGGCCGACGGCGCGAGCGCGCTGCGGGTCGCCCGCCAGGTCGACCCGGACCTCGTGCTCCTCGACGTCATGCTGCCCGACCTGGACGGGTTCGCCGTCACGCGCCGGCTGCGGGAGAAGGGCCAGCTCATGCCGGTCCTGTTCCTCACCGCACGCGACGACACCACGGACAAGGTGACGGGGCTGACCGTGGGCGGGGACGACTACATCACCAAGCCGTTCAGCCTCGAGGAGGTCATCGCCCGCATCCGCGCCGTGCTGCGCCGCACCCGCCACGACGACGCGGGCGAGCTCGACGACGCGGTGCTGCGCTTCGCGGATCTCGAGCTGGACGAGGACACCCACGAGGTCCGCCGGGCCGGCCGCCAGATCGAGCTGTCCCCCACCGAGTTCAAGCTGCTGCGCTACCTCATGCTCAACCCCAACCGCGTGCTGTCCAAGGCGCAGATCCTCGACCACGTCTGGCAGTACGACTGGGCCGGGGACGCGAACATCGTCGAGTCCTACATCTCCTACCTGCGCCGAAAGATCGACTCCGCTGCGCCGGGCGAACCCGCACCCGCGCCCCTGATCCAGACCAAGCGCGGCGTCGGGTACATGCTGCGCGAGCAGACACCGGCCACCTGAACCGATGAGCGAGTCCCCCCAGCGGCCCGGTCCGCCCTCGCCACCACCACCTCCCCCCGGCGGGCCCGAGGCCGACGACGCTTCTGCCGCCTTGGCCGCGCCTGACCTCGCTCCCGCGTCCGACCCCGGCACCGCTTCCACCGCGTCCGACCCCGGCACCGCTTCCACCGCGCCCGACGCCGCGCAGGACACCCGCGGCGCGGTCGCCCGCACGCTCAGCAGGCTCACGCTGCGCAGCCGGATGGTGCTGCTCACGGTTGCCCTGCTCGTGCTGGGCCTCGCGGTCAGCACGCTGGCGGCGACGACACTGCTGCGCGACAACCTCATCGGCCGCGTGGACCAGCAGCTGCGCACCACCGCGCAGGCGCTCGACGGCATGCGCACCGACGGGATCTCCGCGTACTTCGGCTCATCGGACGGCCCCCTGCCCAGCGACTACTACTTCCGCACCCAGACCGCAGCCGGCGCCGTCGGCCCGGCCCTGGTCCAGGAACGCACCTCCCAGCGATGGGGCACTCCCGACCTGCCCGTACTCCCCGAGGAGCAGGTCACCGAACGCCAGGGCGTGCCGTTCACGGTCTCCGGCGCCACCGCGCCGTCGGGCAGCGAGCACGCGCCCTCCTGGCGCGTGCTCGCCCTGTCCACCTCGGACCGCGACGGGAACTACAACGGGGTGCTCATGGTCGCGCTGCCGTTGGGCGACATCGAGCGCACCACGTGGGAGCTCACCAAGATCCTCGGGGCGACGTGCCTGACCATCGCCGTGATCGGGGGCGCACTCGGCTATCTGGCGGTACGCCGCTCGCTGCGCCCGCTGCGCACGATCGAGACGACCGCGCGGGCGATCGCCGCCGGCGACCTCGGCCAACGCATCCCGCCGATGCCGACCACCACCGAGGTCGGCTCGCTGGCCGCCTCGCTGAACGTCATGCTCGGCAGGATCCAGCACGCATTCGACGTCCAGGCCGCCTCGGAGTCACGCATGCGCCGCTTCGCCTCCGACGCGAGCCACGAGCTGCGCACCCCGCTGGTCACCATCCGCGGGTACGCCGAGCTCTACCGGATGGGCGCGATGCGGACCCCCGAGCAGGTCGCCGAGGCGATGGGGCGCATCGAGGGATCGGCCGTGCAGATGGGCACCCTCGTCGAGGACCTGCTCACCCTCGCCCGCCTCGACGAGCGCCGCGCGCAGCACACCACCCGCGTCGACCTGGGCGCCCTCGCGCGCGACGCCCGCTCGGACCTGGTCGCGATGGACCCCTCCCGCACCGTTGACCTCGTGGACCTCGCCGGGGCCACCCCCGCCGACGCCAGTTCGCCGTCGGGCACGATCGTCTGCGGGGACGAGGCACGGCTGCGCCAGATCCTGACGAACCTCGTGGGGAACGTGGCCACCCACACGCCTGCGGGAAGCCCCGTCGAGATCGCCGTCGGCGGGGAGGGGCCGAACGTCCTCGTCGAGGTGCGCGACCACGGGCCCGGCATCCCGGCCGAGCACCGCAAGCGCGTGTTCGAGCGGTTCCACCGGGTGGACGCCTCGCGCACGTCCGCCTCCGGCGGGTCCGGGCTCGGCATGGCGATCGTGCACGACCTGGTGACGGCGCACCACGGGGACGTCGCCGCGCTTGAGACCCCGGGGGGCGGGACGACCATCCGGATCCGGCTGCCGCGCGCAGACGACTACGATGACGGTTCGGCATAGCTTTTCTCCCGAATGAAGGCGGCACCGACCGTGGTGAACCCCAACGCCCCGCAGTGGCTCATGCCCTCGTGGATGCGCAGCTGCAGACAGGCGGGGGCGACGGCGCCGGAGTCTGAGATCCGCGCCGTCGGCGAGGGACTGATCGATCGCTGGTCCCGGCCCGAGCGCCGCTTCCACGACCTGCGGCACCTGGCGGACGTCCTCAACCGCGTGGACGAGCTGGCTGAGGAGTGCCACGACCCCGACCTCGTGCGGCTGGCCGCCTGGTATCACGGCGCCATCTTCGACTCCGCGAGCCAGGCCGCCTACGCGAGCCGCGGCGGTGAGGACGAGACGGCAAGCGCCGTGCTCGCGGCCGAGCAGCTGACGGCGCTCGGCCTGCCGGAGGCGTCGGTCGAGCGTGTGGCCCACCTGGTCACGGCACTGCTGCGGCACAGCCCGGACCCGGGCGACTTCGACTGCGCGGTGCTCTGCGACGCCGACCTCGGGATGCTCGCCACCGAGCCCCAGCGGTACAAGGCCTACCTGGCCGACCTGCGCGAGGAGTACTCGCACATCCCGCTGCCGGACTACCTGCGGGCGCGCGTGGCGATCCTGACGAAGCTGCTCGGCCGGCCCCGGCTGTTCTCGAGCCCGCTCGGGGCGGCCTGGGAGGATGCGGCCCGCCAGAACCTGGACGCCGAGCTGCAGCGGCTGCAGGCCAAGCAGGCCCGGCTTGCCGCCGCCGACGGGGTCCCCCGCGGCCCCGAGGAGCCCGAGCCGGCCACCTCCGCCATCCCGGTCGTCGCGGCCGATCCCGCGCTGGCCGGTGACGGCACCGCCCCGAGCAGGCGGACGACGGCGACCTCCTTCTCCGACTCTGCCTCCGCGGCCTCCGCCGACTAGCTGAGCGGTCGAGCTTCCCGCCAGCTCCGCCCGCCCGGCCCCCAGCCCCTTCCGCCAGCCACTCCCGCCTGCCACTTCCGCCTGCCACTTCCTTCCGTGACTTCGCGTGCTGGAGGGTGACTTCGCGTGCTGGAGCACGCGAACCCAGGACGGGACACGCGAAACCACGCGCCCGGGCGTCCGGCCACCGGCCCGGCCCGGCCCAGCCCGGCCCAGCCCGGCCCAGCCACCTCGCAATCCTAAAGACTTCTTGCGCAAGGTATCTTTAGGATCTACGGTGGAGGCATGACTACCGACCGCACCAGGCTTGTCGTCACGGATCCGGAGCGCATCCGCGCCCTCGCCCATCCCCTGCGGCTGCGGATTCTGAACGTTCTGCAGGACGAGGGCGAGGCCACCGCAACGAGGTGCGCCGCGGTCACGGGCGAGTCGGTCGCCAGCTGCTCCTTCCACCTGCGGATGCTGGCCAAGTACGGCTACATCGAGCCGGCGGAGCGGCGCGGACGCGAGAAGCCCTGGCGCCCGATCCGCTCGGACATCGCAGCACAGGTCGACCCAGAACAGCCCGGCCAGGGACGTGCCGTCGCTGCGGCGGCGGACGTCTTCCTCGGCGAGGAGTACGCCCGGCTCAGAGGGTGGCTGGCCGAGGCCTCCCGCGGGAACGAGGACCCCGCCTGGCTGCTCGCCGGCACCATGACCCGCGCGACGTTCTGGGCCACACGCGCGGAGCTCTCCGAGGTATCGCGCGAGATCGAGGCGATCAGCGCGCGCTTCGCCGGGCGCCAGGCCGATCCGTCGCTGCGGCCCGAGGGCGCGCGGCGCGTCCGGCTGCTCGGCGTCACCAACTCCGAGATCCCCGACGACGCACCGTCCGGGAACGAGTCCGTTCGATGACCGCGCAGCTAACCTCCGCGGCAACCGACGCCGAAGCCGCCGACGAGCCGGCCGGCACCTCCCAGCGCGCCCGCGCGGCCCTGCGCAGCCCGGGATTCACGCGGCTGACCGTTGCCTGGGCCTGCACCAACTTCTCGGACTCGGTGCTCGCGCTCATCCTCGCGGTCTGGGTCAAGGACCTCACCGGCTCGGACGCGATGGCGGGGCTGCTGCTGGCGACGTTCGGGCTGCCTGCCCTCGTGTCCCCGCTGCTGGGCCAGCTCGTGGACCGCGTGTCGCGGCGCAAGCTCATGGCGATCATCTACGTCATCGGCGCGGTCGGCCTACTGCCGCTGCTGGCCGTGCGCGACGCGGAGCACGCGTGGATCATCTACGCGGTCACGACCCTGTACGCCACGATCGGGTACGCGACGGCGTCCGCGCAGTCGGGTCTGGTCCGGGACATGATGCCCGACGACGCGTTGGCCGCGGCCAACGGCCGGCTCACCTCAATCGACCAGCTGTTCCGGCTCGCGATGCCGCTCGTGGGCGCCGGCGTCTACCTGGCCACAGGCCCGCACCTGCTCGTCGTGGCCGCCGCCGCGGCCTTCCTGGTGGGCGCGGGCGTCATCGCCTCCATCCACCTCGTCGAGACCCCGCCCGCCGCCGACGCCGATCGTGAACCGTTCCGCCAAGAGGTGCTCGCCGGGTTCCGGCACCTGGCCCGGGTGCCGTCGCTGTCGCGGATCACCCTCGCCATCGCCGTGTCCCTGGGCGTGGTCGGGGCGCTCAACACGACCAACTTCGCCACAATCGAGCAGGGCCTGGGACGCGGGCCCTCGGCGCTCGCCGTACTCGCCAGCGTGCAGGGCGTGTCCTCCGTGGCCGCGGGGCTGACCGCCTCCCGGGTGATCGCCCGGCTCGGCACGGCGCGGACGGTGTCGCTCGGGCTCGCCCTGGCCGCCCTCGGTGTGTTCCCTCTGGCCGGGAGCAGTCTGGTGGCCGTGACGGTGGGGCTGCTCCTCGCCGGCGCGGGGATCACGTGGGCGATGGTCGGCTTCATCACCGAGCGCCAGCTGCGCACCCCGAACGCACTGCAGGGGCGGGTGGCCTCGGCCACACACCTGATCACGTCCCTGCCCCAGACGGCCATGACCGTGGTGGCCGCCGCGATCATCGGCGTGGTCGACTACCGGATCATGGTGCTGACCGTCGCGGTCGTCGTGCTGCTGAGCGCGCTGCTGCCGCTGCGCGCGCTGCGCCCGCGACCACAGCACCACCCGGCGCACGATGCGCACACAGCGGCGGATGTGGGCCCGGCACGGTCGGCACGATCCGCCTAGCGTCCCTCTCACCGCGAACCCGCGGGAACGAGGATCGGGAGGTCGCGAGATGAGCAGGTTCCAGGTCGACGTCGAGCAGGTCGAGTGGGCGAGCGCGAAGACGAGGGCGTCCGTGGAGACCATCCGCGGAGAGGTGCAGGCGATGATGGGGCACCTCGCCGACCTGCGCGCGAGCTGGCAGGGCGGGGCCGCGACGGCGTTCGAGGGGCTGATGGAGCAGTGGTCCGGCGCGCAGGCGCAGGTGGAGCAGACGCTGAGCGAGATCACCGTCGCGCTCGACCGGACCGCGCAGACCTACGCACAGACCGAGCAGGACAACATGCGCCTGTTCGCGGGATAGCGCCGGGGCAGGGCGGCGTGGCGCCCGCGTAGCGCCGGGGCAGGGCGGCGTGGCGCCCGCGTAGCGCCGGGCTGGGGACGCAGATCGGCCCCCGGGACACCAGGTCCCGGGGGCCGATCCGTACTAGCGTGGACGTGCGATCAGGGCTCGATCAGAAGCCCATGCCACCCATCTCGTCGCCACCGGCGGGGGCCGGCGGGTTCTTCTCGGGCTTGTCGGCCACGACCGCCTCAGTGGTGAGGAACAGGGCCGCAATCGAGGCGGCGTTCTGCAGAGCAGAGCGGGTCACCTTGACCGGGTCGTTCACACCAGCGGCGAGCAGGTCCTCGTACACACCGGTTGCGGCGTTGAGGCCCTGACCGGCGGGCAGCGAGCGCACCTTCTCCGCGACGACGCCACCCTCAAGGCCGGCGTTGATCGCGATCTGCTTCAGCGGGGCGTCGATTGCGGCACGCACGATCGCGGCACCGGTCGCCTCGTCGCCCTCGAGCGAGGTCAGCGCCTCGGTCTCGAACGCGTCCTTGCCGGCCTGGATGAGCGCGACGCCACCACCGGCGACGATGCCCTCCTCGACGGCCGCCTTGGCGTTGCGCACGGCGTCCTCGATGCGGTGCTTGCGCTCCTTGAGCTCGACCTCGGTCGCCGCACCGGCCTTGATGACCGCAACACCGCCGGCCAGCTTGGCCAGGCGCTCCTGCAGCTTCTCGCGGTCGTAGTCCGAGTCCGACTTCTCGATCTCGGAACGGATCTGGTTGACGCGACCGGCGATCTGGTCGGCGTCGCCCGAGCCCTCCACGATGGTGGTCTCGTCCTTGGTCACGACGACCTTGCGGGCGGAGCCCAGCAGGTCCAGCGTCGCGTTCTCCAGCTTGAGGCCAACAGTCTCGGAGATGACCTGACCACCGGTGAGGATCGCAATGTCCTGCAGGATGGCCTTGCGGCGGTCGCCGAAGCCCGGGGCCTTGACGGCGACGGACTTGAAGGTGCCACGGATCTTGTTCAGCACCAGGGTCGCCAGGGCCTCGCCCTCGACGTCCTCGGCGATGATCAGGAGCGACTTGCCGGACTTCATGACCTGCTCGAGCAGGGGCAGCAGGTCCTT
>JBQGOU010000185.1:0-6993 GCA_052086865.1 Cellulomonadaceae bacterium | reverse complement strand
GTGCTCTCGATGCCCCGCGGCGCGGCGGTCGTCTACCCGAAGGACGCCGGCCAGATCGTCGCGATGGCGGACATCTTCCCGGGCGCGCGCGTCGTCGAGGCCGGCGTCGGGTCGGGCGCGCTGACGATGTCGCTGCTGCGCGCCGTCGGCGACGCGGGCGAGCTGCACTCGATCGAGCGGCGCGAGGACTTCGCGGCGATCGCGCGCGGCAACGTCGAGGGGTTCTTCGGCGGCCCGCACCCCGCCTGGACGCTCACGGTCGGCGACCTCAGCGACGTGCTGCCGACAGTCGCCGAGCCGGGAACCGTGGACCGCGTGGTGCTGGACATGCTCGCGCCGTGGGAGAACCTCGACGCCGTGGCCGCCGCGCTCGCCCCGGGCGGCGTGCTGATCTGCTACGTGGCCACGACCACCCAGCTGTCCCGGCTCGCGGAGGACCTGCGGGACCACGGCGGCTTCGCCGAGCCTCAGGCGTGGGAGACCCTCGTGCGCGGCTGGCACCTCGAGGGGCTTGCCGTGCGCCCCCAGCACCGCATGGTCGGGCACACGGGCTTCCTGCTCACCGTGCGGCGCATGGCCGACGGGGTGCGTCCGCCGCTGCGCAAGCGCCGCCCCGCCAAGGGCAACTACCCCGCCCAGGACCCGGCCCAGGAGTGGACGCCCGAGGACCTGGGCGAACGTCCCGTCTCGGACAAGAAGGTGCGCCGGGTGCGCCGCGACGTCGGCCAGGATCCGGTCTCCGATTGACACCGGGTACGGTGCCCGTGGTCTGCTGGAGCCTCACGCCTCGCAGGGAGGTCCGCCCATGACGCACGACGACGACCCCCGCGCCCGCGCCCAGGCCCGTCAGGCCGCCGCGCTGGCCGCGCGCAACGAGCGACTGGTCGAGGCGCTCACCGCGGCCCGCCAGCAGATCGTCACGCTCAAGGAGCAGATCGACGAGCTGGCCAAGCCCCCGGGCACCTATGCGCTGTTCCTGCGCCCGGGCCCGGAACGCACGGCTGACGTGCTCGCCAACGGGCGCAAGCTGCACGTCGGGGTGAGCCCCTCGGTCGACATCGACGCGCTGCGCCCGGGTCAGGAGCTGCGCCTGAACGAGGCGATGGTCGTCGTCGACGCCGGAGGGTATGAGCCGCTCGGCGAGATCGTCACGGTGCGCGAGCTGCTGGCGGACGGCCGGGCGCTCGTCGTGGCCCGTTCGGACGAGGAGCGTGTGGTCCGGCTCGCCGGCTCCCTCGACGGCACACGTGTGCGCGTGGGGGACGCCCTGACCGCTGATCCCCGGCACGGCTTCGTCTACGAGATCGTGCCCAAGAGCGAGGTCTCCGAGCTGGTGCTCGAGGAGGTGCCCGACGTCGGATACGAGGACATCGGGGGGCTGGGCGCCCAGATCGAGCAGATCCGGGACTCCGTCGAGCTGCCCTTCGAGCACACCGAGCTGTTCCGTGAGCACGGCCTGCGCCCGCCCAAGGGTGTGCTGCTGTACGGGCCGCCCGGATGCGGCAAGACGCTGATCGCGAAGGCGGTGGCGAGCTCGTTGGCGCGGATGGTCGCCGCCAAGCGCGGCGCCGAGGCGGACCAGGTGCGCAGCTACTTCCTCAACATCAAGGGACCGGAGCTGCTGAACAAGTACGTGGGGGAGACCGAGCGGCACATCCGCCAGATCTTCGCCCGTGCCCGCGAGAAGGCATCCACCGGGGCGCCCGTCGTGGTGTTCTTCGACGAGATGGAGTCGCTGTTCCGCACCCGGGGCACCGGGTTGTCCTCGGATGTGGAGACGACGATCGTGCCGCAGCTGCTCGCCGAGATCGACGGGGTCGAGCGGCTCGACAACGTCATCGTGATCGGGGCGTCCAACCGCGAGGACATGATCGACCCCGCCATCCTGCGCCCCGGCAGGCTCGACGTGAAGATCAAGATCGAGCGTCCCGACGCCGAGGGCGCCCAGGAGATCTTCGCCAAGTACCTGACCACCGCCCTGCCCATCCACGCCGACGACCTCGCCGAGCACCGTGGGGATCGCGCCGCCGCGGTGCACGCGATGATCGGGCGCACGGTCGAGCGGATGTACGCCGAGGACGACGAGAACCGCTTCCTCGAGGTGACCTATGCCAGTGGGGACAAGGAGGTCCTGTTCTTCAAGGACTTCAGCTCCGGGGCCATGATCCAGAACATCGTCGACCGGGCGAAGAAGTACGCGATCAAGGATCTGCTCGCCACCGGCCAGCGCGGCGTGCGGGTCGAGCACCTGCTCGAGGCCTGCGTCGCGGAGTTCCGCGAGAACGAGGACCTGCCCGGCACGGCGAACCCCGACGACTGGGCGCGCATCTCCGGCAAGAAGGGCGAGCGGATCGTGTTCATCCGCACGATCATGACGACCACCAAGGGCGACGGCGGTTCTGCCCGGGCGATCGACGAGGTCAGCCCCACCGGGCAGTACCTGTGACCCCAGCCGGCGCGGCCGGCGCGAGCGTGCGCCGGATCATGGGCATCGAGACGGAGTACGGGGTGCTGCGCCCCGGGGTCCCGCACGCCAACCCGGTGCTGCTCTCCGGACAGGTCGTCAGCGCCTACCGCGGCGCCACCGCGCCTCGGGCGCGCGCGGGTTGGGACTACGTGGACGAGGACCCGCTCGCCGATGCCCGAGGCTTCCACCTCGACCGCCGTGGCGCCCACCCCTCGCTGCTCACCGACGACCCGTCGCGCAGCGCGCCGGGCGCCGGTGTCCAGGACGTCGAGCGTGGTGCCGGCACTGCGGACCCCGGGGTGACCAACGCCGTCCTGAGCAACGGCGCCCGCCTGTACGTCGACCATGCCCATCCCGAGTACTCCTCGCCCGAGGTGACCACCCCGCGCGACCTCGTGGTCTGGGACCGCGCCGGGGAGCGGATCATGTGCGCGGCGCAGCGGGTGCTCGCCGAGGGCGGCACCGACGTCGCCCTGTACAAGAACAACGTCGACGGCAAGGGCGCGAGCTACGGCACCCATGAGAACTACCTGATGGACCGCCAGGTGCCGTTCGCCGACGTCGTGCGGCTGCTGACCACCTTTCTCGTCACCCGGCAGGTGTTCGCCGGCTCGGGCCGGGTGGGCATCGGTCCGCGCGGGGAGGCGGACGGCTTCCAGCTCTCCCAGCGCGCGGACTACATCGAGACCGAGGTCGGTCTCGAGACCACGCTGCGCCGCCCGATCGTCAACACACGCGACGAGCCGCACGCCGACCGCGGCCGCTGGCGCCGGCTGCACCTGATCGCCGGCGACGCCAACCTCCTGGAACCGGCGACCTATCTCAAGGCGGGCACCACCAGCCTCGTCCTGTCCGTCCTGGAACGGCTCGAGGACCATCCCGATGCGGCGGTCCGCCTCGACGCGCTGCGCCTGGCCGACCCCGTCGGCGCCGTGCGGACCGTCAGCCGCGACCTGTCCCTGACTGCGCCGCTCACCCTCACCGACGGCACCCGTCGCACGGCCCTGGAGCTCCAGGGTGAATACCTGCGCGTATGCCGTGAGCTGAGCGCAGCCGACCGGTCGACGACGGCGGTGCTGGACCGCTGGGAGGACGTGCTCGTGCGCCTCGCCCGGTCCACGAGCGAGTGCGCGCGCGACGTCGAGTGGGTGGCCAAGCTGCGTCTGCTCGAGGGGATGCGGTCCCGGGACGCGTCGGGGTGGGACGACCCGCGGCTCGCGGCGTTCGACCTGCAGTGGTCCGACGTACGCCCCCAACGTGGCATCGCCCGGCGCCTGGAGGCGGCCGGAGCCCTCGACCGGCTGACCACGGACGCCGAGGTGGACGCGGCCGTCACCGACCCGCCGCACGACACCCGGGCGTTCTTCCGCGGCGGGGTCGTCTCGCGCTACCCCGACGAGCTCAGCGCGGTGAGCTGGGACTCGGTCGTGTTCGACGTCGCCGGTTCCGAGAGCCTGCAACGGGTGCCCATGCTGGACCCGTGGCGCGGCACCCGGGACGTCGTGGGTCCGCTGCTGGCAGCGCATCCCGGCGCTGCCGGCTTCCTCCGGGCACTGTCCGGGCGCGGCTGAGGTCAGCGCGGGCCCGGGTCAGCGCAGGTCGGCGAAGCGACGGACCACGCCTGCGGCCCGCACGACCTGGCGCTCGTAGGACAGCCCGAGGTAGAGCAGCGCCGCACCCACGACGGCGAGGACGACGGCGGTCGGCACCGCCGCGAGGGCCGCGAGCGCCGGTGGGCCCGCAAGCACGACGAGCTGGGTGAGGAGCGCCGCACCACCGAGCGCGACCGGGGCCTGCCAGCGCAGCCGCAGCCCCGCGAACAGCCATCCCGCCGCCAGGGCCACTGCGAGCACGACCCGCCAGGGCTGGGGGTCGACGAGCATGAGCAGCGTCGTGGGTGCCAC
This sequence comes from Cellulomonadaceae bacterium, assembly GCA_052086865.1. GTDB lineage: Bacteria > Actinomycetota > Actinomycetes > Actinomycetales > Cellulomonadaceae > Flavimobilis. The sequence goes on along the minus strand of JBQGOU010000185.1, from coordinate 2,622 downwards.
GGTGGCGAGCACGCCCAGGGCGACGTCGCTCCACGTCGAGCGTCCCGGGGCGTTCCACGCCGCGTGCACGGCCGTCACCGCGACGGCCGCTCCGGCGAGGGTGAGCAGGACGTCGGCGGGCACGGCGGAGCGGCCTATGCCGAGCACGGCCACGACCTCGGCGACCACGAGGGCGGGAACGGCGTGGGAGAAGTCGCGCCGGCGCGGACCGCCTCCGCTCCACTGGGCGACCAGGCCCCAGACCAGCACGGGGGCGGTTGCGGCCACTGCGGCCACCGCACCGTGCAGCGTGTCGGTGAGCAGGAGCACCAGCACCGGGGCGGTGACCATGGCGACGACGAGCGCCGGTCCCCACGCGGCGGGTCCGGTGTGCGGACGCCACACCCGGGCACGGCCCAGCGCCCAGCACGCGCCGGCGGCGAGCACCGCGGCCAGCACCACCCACACGGCGGCGGGGAGCCAGGAGCGATTCAGCAGCGCCACGGAGACCTCGGTCGACCACCACCGGCCGGTGCCCGATCGCTCGGAGTGGGCGAGGGTGAGCCCCATGGCCCAGGCGAACGGTCCGAGGATGACCAGGCCCAGGCTCGTCGCGGCGAGTCCGTGCGGCACCACGGTGTGCCCGGCGCCCGCTGCGTCGCCGGCGCCCGCTGTGTCGCCGGTGCGCCCCACGGCCCCGCCGTGGCGGGTGAGCAGGTGGCAGATCGCGACGAGCACGGCGGCCGCCGCGGCGGTGGCGGCCGTGCGCCAGGTGGGTCCGGCCGCGGAGACGGCGGCGGTGGGGAGCACGGCGGTGCCCGTGGCGACGAGCACGAGACCGTCGCGGAGCCGGTCGGGGCGTCCCGGCAGCGCTGCGAGCCCGCCGAGCACGGCAGCGGCGGGCAGGGTGTACGCCTCGAGCAGCTCGACCGATCCGGCAGCCAGCAGCGCCCACACGCCGAGGACGAGCAGTGCGGCGCCGAACCACACCGCTCGAGCGCGCTGCGGCGTGAGCGACCACGCCACCGCGCCCGCGGCGGCGAGCACGAGGGCGGTGCCGAACCAGGTCAGGCCGTGCGACGCCTGGGCGACGACGAGCAGCGTCGCCGTCGCCGTGGCGGACACCTCGAGGGCGAGCCGACGGGTGGGCGTCAGGGTCAGTCGAGCCCCCGCGGCGGGCAGCGCGACCACGACGGCGAGCGCGACCAGCGTCCAGCGCCCCGTCCAGCCGGTGGCGCCTGCGGCGGCGAGGACCACGAGGGTGAGCACGGGGGGCAGCACGAGTGCGGCGACGGTCCGGAACGGCTCGTCCTGGTCGCGGACGGCTGCTGCCAGGATGCCGGCGAGCGCGAGCGTCAGGAGCAGCACCGCCAGGATCAGCAGGTCGGTGCCCGCGGTGCCCGGACCGGAGAGGTCGAGGCGCACGGCCGCGGCGCAGAGCCCCGGCACGGCGCCGAGCACGAGGGCCAGCAGCACGCCACGACGCAGCCCGCCCGCCGGGCCCGGCCGGCGGGCAAGCACCACCGCGGCCGCCATGACCAGGCCGGTGCTCGCCAGCAGGCCGCGCAGCTGCGCGTCGGCGAGCAGGTGCGCAGCCAGCTGGAGGGACCCGACGGCGGCGAGCACGGCCGAGCTCAGCAGTATGCGGTCCGCCTGGCGGCCCAGGCCCGCCCGTCCCGCGGCGGGTGGCCACCACCGCACGAGGGCGAGCACGACGGCCACGGTGAGCAGGCTGAGCGCCAGGAGATAGCCGTCGCCGCTCACGTCGACGTCGCGTCCGGCAGCGGAGAGGCAGGTCTCGGCCCCCGCACACAGGAGGTCGTCGCCCGCCTCCGCGACGGCGACGACGGCTGCGACGAGGGCGCCGGAGGCGGCGACCACCGCGAGCGATCGCACGGGGTAGCGCGCCGGGCCCGTCAGCACCACCGACCACGTGGCCGCACCGAGGGCAAGGACCTGCAGCACCACGATCGGGAACGGTGCCTCAGCAAGCGCCGCGAGGATCAGCGGCAGCGCGGCGGCCACCCCCAGAGCCACCTCGATGCCGCGCCTGCCGAGGAGACCGGCAGCCACCGCCGCGCCCGTCGCAGCGGCGAGCACCGCGGTGCCGGCGGCGATCGCGACAACGACGTCCCGGTCCAGCGACGCGCCACCGAGCATGCCGACGATGGCGAACAGTCCGCCCACCGCAGCGGGCATGGTGAGCAGCACGGTCGTGATGTAGGCGGCGCGGCCGCAGGCCAGCCTGTTCAGGGCCCGGCCGATGATCGGATGGGCGGCGGTCAAGGCGCTTGCCGTGAGCGCCCCGGCGAGCGGAACCGCCCACCCGTGCGCCGAGGCGAGCTCGGGCTCTGGCACAAGGGCCACGCCCACGCAGCCGCCCGCCACGGTTGCGGCCGCGCCGGTCACGGCCGACCACAGGGGATTCAGGCTCGAGCCTCGTTCCACCCCGGCGTGCGCGGCGGCAACCAGTGCCACGAGCGCGGCGCAGGCCGCTCCTGGCCAGGCCCCGTCGAGGGAGAGCACCGCCAGGCTCGATGCGGCCCCGGTGACGAACAGCGCGGCCGCCCCGCCCACGAGCACGTGGCGCACGACGCGGTCCAGGCGCGCGGCGGGGCGCAGAAGCCCCAGAAGCGAGCCGAG
>JBQGOU010000184.1:0-7026 GCA_052086865.1 Cellulomonadaceae bacterium | reverse complement strand
CGATCATCGTCACGCGCACCGCCGTCAGAAGAATCTCCACGGCACGGCGCATGTCGTCGCCCAGGGAGTTGAGCACCGGGCTGAACGCCGGGACGACGAGCCCGTAGATGACCGCATAGGTCACGACGTCGAGCAGGACGAACAGCAGGACCGCGCGCAGGTCGATGCGCCTCATGACGCAGGCCGCATCGTCCGTAGCGCCGCCATCGCGGCAGAGTCCTCGAGCGTGCCCGACGGCGCCTGCGCCGAAACCGTCACGGTGGCGGAGCCGTCCGCGGTCCGCGTCGTGACGAGCAGCACCTCGCTCGTGCCACCCGACGTGGGGTCATCCATCGTCCCCGTCACTGCGACGGAGTAAGGCCAGGTGGACCAGTCTGCGGGGCGGAACTCCAGGTCACGGACTCCCGAGGCGCCGAGCTGAGCGAACCCCGCCTGCGCCGAGATGTCGACGTTGGCGTCGGTGGACGGCTGCGTGTCGACCGTGACAGCCACCCGCTCCTGACCGTCCCCGGGCAGGGTGACGACGGTCTGGGCGATCGTCCCGCTCTCCTGGCGGTCGATCTCGGCGCCGGCGGGCAGGTCGACCGTTACACCGTCGGTCGAATGGGGCTCGGTGTCGCCCGCCTCGTGAGGCGCCCCGATCTGGATCGCTTCGCCGCTCGGGCCCAGCGCCGGGGTGCTCTCCGCGGACGGGGTCGTATCCACCGCCGAGTCCTGTCCTGTGCACCCTGCAAGAATGATCATGCTCAGAGCGCTCGCGGCCGCGAGCACGGCCATCGGGGTCATCCTGCGCATGTCGTCCACCTCTGCCAACCGTCGGGCGTCCAGTACCAGGCGTTCTCGACGTCGGCCGTGGTGGTCGACGCACCGACATCGATGGCCAGTCCACCGAAGCCCGGAATCTTACCAGCGACGGCCACCTGCAGCAGCGTGTCCCGGTTCGTCGCGATCTCCTGCACCGTGACACCGCCAGGCTGCTGCATGGCCTCGCGCGTCAGATAGGCCAGCGCCATGCCTCCCGGAACCGCCGGGACGGGCATGCCAGGCCCGAGGCCACCGATGCCGATCTCGGCGAGCGCAGCCAGCACCTCGGCGCGGTTCTCGTCCGTCACGGTGAGGGTGACGTCGACCTGCCCGCCGGTTGAGCCTTGCTCCTGACCCGGGATGGAGATACCGAAGATGTCACCGAGGCCCACGCTCCCCTCGGCCGTTGCCGCCCCGGTCAGCTGGATCTGGCTCAGTGAGCCGTCCGAGTTCACCGTCACCGCTGCGACGATCTCGACACCGGCCGAACCGTCAACCGGCGTGACGAGGCCCGCGCTCACGGCGCCCTCGCCGGAGACGCCGACCCTGACATAGCTCGTGATTGCCCCCGTGTCGAGGTCAACCTCCATGCCCAGCATGTTCTCCGAGCTCACAGCGGCGACCGCCCCGGAAGTCGTGGCCCCCGCGGCGGCGTATCCGCCGGCGACTAGCCCGCTCTCAAAGCGGACGACATCCGGCGACGGCGGGGTATAGGTGTTCCCGGTCACGTAGTTCCAGAGGTCACCTGCGAGATACGCACCACCGGCGAACATGCCCAGTGGTGGCGACACCGCCGAGGCACCCGAGATGATCCCCGATCGGATCGCCTGCGCCTCGACCCAGCTCGCGAACTCAAGGGCCTCCGCCTCGGTGTCGAAGGTGTAGCCGAACCCGCCGCCAGCGCTCAGCGCGGCGTTGGCATAGGCACCGGCTCCGGTGGTCGTCCGGATCTCGTCGCCAATCCCGATGTCGGCATAGAACTCTCCAGCGCTCAGCGAGGCTCCCGCATGAAGGCTGCTGTCGATGTCGACCGTCCAGGTGCCATCGCTCATCTCGGACACCGACATCTCGCCGGCGCCGCCGAGATCGACGAACAGCACGGTGACGGTTCCATCTGCCGCCGTCGTGGTGCTGGACACGACGCACGGCTGGTCCGGGGTGAAGTCCTCCGGCTCGATGCCCTCTGCCTGGTCGGTTCCGGAATCACCGCAGGTTGTCCCGATCGCAGCGCAGATTCTCGACGCCACCGTCCCGCCCACGGGGGTGGCCACCATGATCAGCGAGCTGATGACCGCGACTGCGAGGGCGATCGCGCCAACGTACTCGACACCGCCGGCGCCGCGGTCGGCGTCGTCGCGCGCCAGCCAGCGGCGGATGGTCCTCGACATCAGTGCGCTCCTCGCCGATCAGTGGTGGGGGTGCCGTTGTACTTTCCCGAGATGCGCCGGTGCCGCGGACGCCAGGGCATCCGCGGCACCGGTCAGACCTCCGAGATCAGAGGTTGCCGACCTCTTCGACCTCGTTCTGGAGGATGCCGCCGATCGCGTCGCCGATCTGGGGGCCGAAGACCACGAGCGCCGTGATGATCGCGACGACCACCACGATGATGCCCACGTACTCCACCGAGCCCTGACCGCGCTCGTCGCTGCGCAGGCGGTCGAACGCTCCGGTCACCAGACCCACGAATGCCACACGAGCCATGATCGCCTTGTCCGTCATCTTCTGCATGATCGCCCTCTTTCGATTCGGGAGCCCCGACCACCCGGTCAAGGTCACGTGCTGTGCTGTCGTAGATCAACCTACGGATCGCGAGGCCCGCGCCCCACGGCCCGTGGGCCCCTCTACGGGCCCAGATCGACCCTGGGCCCACGGACCTAGGGCGGGGTCCGGACAGGCAGGCACGAACAGCTAGACCGTGCTCGTCCGGTCCTGTCCGGCCCCCCCGCGCAACCATGCGGCCATGGCCTGGCCACGGGTGGTCACCCCGACCTTCGCGAAGATCGAGTTGATGTGGTTCTTGATCGTCTTCTCGCTCAGGAAGAGCTGAGCGGCGATCTCACCGTTGGCCAGCCCGCTGGCCACCAGGTCCATCACTTCCGCCTCACGGGACGTCAGCCGCCGGCGCAACGCGCCGCCACCGCCGTCGTCCGCACCCGTCAGGGCCGTGGCGGACGGCGTCGCAGCCCGCGCCGCCGCGGCGGGCCGGGACCACGGGTGTGCAACCCCCGCGATGAAGGTGCCCCCCGCTCGGCACGCCCGCAGCGCGTCCGCGAGGTACTGGGGTTCAAGCGCGCCGTGCAGCACGTAGCCGGACGCGCCTGCGGCCATGGCCCGGTCGACCACCTCCGCGTCGTCCATGTTGGTCAGCATGAGCACCGCGGCGTGCTCCACAAGGGCGGGAAGCAGCTCCAGACCGCTCATCTTCGGCATCTGCACGTCGAGCAGCACCGCATCGATGTCCGCACGGCGCACCAGCGCAACCGCCTCCTCGGGATCGTCCGTCTCGAACACCTCGTCGACCCCGTCCACGGACTCCAGGGCCACCCGCAGCCCAAGGCGGATGATGGCGTTGTCGTCGACTGCCAGAACCTTCATCGGTCAACCCCCTGTGCGTCAGTCGTCGCCTCTGCCGAGCGGAGCGCCTCCGGCAGGATCGGCTGGCCGCTCCGGCCGTCCTGGCCGTCCTGGACGCGGTGCGGACCGAACCGCGCCCGCGCCGTCGTCCCGCCACCGGCGCGCGACGCCCAGGTGGCCTCGCCGTTCCAGGCCCGGACGCGCTCGCGAACTCCGGCGAGTCCGAAGTGTCCGTCGGCCACCTCGCCCTGCGCCAGGCCCTCGCCGTCGTCGGACACGCGGACGACCAGGCCCTCCCCGTCGAGCGCCACCACGACGTCCACCGATCGGGCGCGGGCGTGCTTGCGGACGTTCTCGAGCAGCTCGCGCAGCACGGCCACGGCATCGACCCATCGCTCGGCCTCGACGGCGGCGACGGAGTCGCCGATCGAGGCCCGGACGGGGACGCCCGTCACCTGCTGCCAGGTATCGAGCAGCCGGGCGAGCTGGCCCACCGGGTCGTCGTGTGCGCGGCGCAGCTCACCGAGCGCCGTGCGGATGTCGCCGTGCGCGGTACGGATCGAGGCGTCGAGCGCCGCGGCGAGGCGCAGCGCCTCGGCATCGTCGAGGGCCCGCAGGCGGGCCTGCAGCCCGGCCGACACCAGCTGCATACCGGCCAGGTCTCCCGCAACGGTGTCGTGCAGGTCGCGAGCGATCCGCAGCCGTTCGTCGGCGGCAGCACGCCGAGTCCGGAGCAGGCTGAGCGCGCTGCGCGCGTGGACCTCGGCACGAGTCGCCTGCCCGAGCGCCGCGCCTCCCCAGGCCATCGCGCCGACGCCGAGCAGCCCCCCGCCCACCACCACCCAGGCGGCGTCCTGCGTGCCGAGGTCGCTCCAGGGCAGCAGGCTCAGGCACAAGGGCACAGCCATCAGCACCGCGATCCCGAGGCCCGCCGCGAGACCCCACACGGCGACCGTCGCGGCGGCGTAGACGAACATGATGTGGGAGCCCGCAAGCACCGAGATCGCCGTGACGGCCACGACCACATCGCAGGCCAGCACCACGGTGTAGCGCCGTTGATCGGCCATGATCCGCCGCCCCCACCCCGTGGCGGGCAGGTGGGAGGCCACCGCCACGAGGACGATCAGCACCGCGGTGGGAGCGGACAGCTCACCGTCGAACAGCGCGGCGGACGCGGCGACGAGCAGCACCACGAGGCGGATCAGGCACAGCAGGCGCAGGAAGCCGTCCACGTCGAGAAGCGGGTCCTCCCGGCTCCCCGACGCGGTTGTGGTCGGGTCAGAAGAGTCCACCGAGCGCCTCCTGGTTGGCGAGCAGCACTGCTGACACGACCAGGATCATGGCCCCGGGCAGGATGGTGAGCGTCACTGCGAGGGAGACCTTGGGTGCCGCCTTCGCTGCCGTCTGGCGCACCTGCTGCGCGCGTTCCTGGCGCACGTCGGCGGCGATCTCGGTCAGCGCCTCGGCGAGCGGGACTCCCAGCTCCTCCGCCTGGAGCAGCGCCGTCACGAAGGTGCCGACGTTCTCCGAGCGCACGCGATCGCGCAGTGCGAGGAAGGCGCGCCGACGGGGCACACCGACCGCCATCTCCTGCAGCACCGTGCGCATCTCCTGGCTCAGGGCACCCGAGCTGAAGGAGCACACGCGCTCCACGGCCTGGCGAAAGCTCAGGCCGGCCAGCACCGTCACCCCGAGGACGTCGAGGAAGTCCGGCAGGTCCGCGTCGATCTCCGCCTGGCGCTGCTGGGCGGTGCTGAGCAGCCACAGCCGCATCCAGGCGCACAGCAGCGCGGCAAACAGGACGGCAAGGAGCGGCTGCCCGATCACGAGCAGCGTCAGGCCGAGGATCGCGGCGAGCACCACGAAGCCGGTCTGCCGCCGCAGGTAGGTGCTGACCGTCAGCCCGTCCGGACGCCCGGCCCTGCGGATCGCCATGTCGAGCCGCTGGAGCCGCCGCGGTCCGTACAGCCGCATGACGGAGCCCAGGAAGAGGTTGCCCAGGGCGTCGAGCACCGCCCCGGTGCCACCGGCCCTCGCCTCGGCCTCGACGGGGGTGCGGAACTCCTCCTCGACGTCCTCGAGACCCGTGGTCCGCATCATGCGCAGTCCGGTGCTCCCCATGACGACCAGAACGCCAGCACCGAGCGCCAGCCACAGCCCGGTCACAGCTCGACCCTGGAGAAACGGCGGATCAGCAGATACCCGAGGACGAACAGCACGCCCGCAACGATGAGGGCGATCTGGCCGAATACCGAGCCAAGCATCTGGTCGAGCGCGCCGGGCGAGAGCAGGTTCATCAGGATCACGGATCCCACACCGATGATGATGACCACATAGCCGGAGAAGGCCGCGCCCGTGGTCGCCGTCTTGATCTCCCGGCGCAGCTGGCGGCGTTCCTCGAGTGTTCCGGCGATGTTCGACAGCGCGGTGACCAGCGCCCCGCCGGCGGTCCGCTGGATGACGAGGGTCTGGACCAGGACCACCAGCTCGCGTGAGGGCAGGCGCACGGCCAGGTTCCCCAGGGCCGAGTCGAGTGTGCGCCCCACGGCGAGCTCGGAGCTCACCTGGCTCAGCTCGGAGGCCGCGGGCTCCGCCATCTCGCGGGCCGCGAGCTCGATGGACCGGCGGACCGCGAGCCCCGCCTGCGCGCCGTTGGCGAGCAGCCGGGCCATCTCGGGCAGCTGCGCGACGAACCGCTCGATGCGCGCCTGGCGGCGCTTGTCCAACCAGCGCTTCGCGCTGGCGACCACGGCCACGGCGATGACGAGTGCCCCAAGCCGCCCCAGCACCGGCAGCGCAAGCAGGCCTGCGGCCACGGCGAGGCCCGCGACGGCGAGGATGAAGCCGGCTGGCGACCAGGTGACAAGCCCGGAGCCCGCCAGCAGCGCGGCGAGACGCGAGCCCGGACCGGTGCGGCGCAGCCGGTCGTCGAGTGCCCGCAGCAACGGTCGGCGCGTCGAGGCGGCCGTGTCCACGGATGCGAGCATCTGTGTGCGGTAGCTCGCGTCCGACTGCAGGGTGGAGATGGTGACGAGCAGGAGGACGAGCGTCGCCACGAGGGCCAGGACGATCAGACCGGGAGTCACCTCCCCTCCCCCGGCCCGGCCGGGAGGACCTCGCCGGCGATGTGCAGCCGATCCTGGATGTGCGCAGGCACGCCGTGGAAGCGGAACTGCCCCCGGACCAGGCGGTCCGGGCCCAACGGCTCCGGCTCGAACTTCACGATCGGCGAGAGGGCGTAGTCCTCACGGTGCTCGGAGACCACCGCCTGGACCTCGCTGACCCGCCGGGAGCCGTCGATGCCGCGCTCGAGGTGCACGATGACGTCGATCGCCCCGTTGATCTGGTCGCGCAGGGTGCTGATGGGCAGCTCGAGCTCGCTCATGGTCGCCAGGGTCTCGAGCCGGCCGAGGGCGTCGATGGCGCTGTTCGCGTGCACCGTGGCGAGGGAGCCCTCGTGACCGGTGTTCATCGCCTGCAGCATGTCGAGCGTCTCCCCGCCGCGGACCTCGCCGACCACGATGCGGTCGGGACGCATGCGCAGGGCGTTGCGCACCAGGTCGCGGATGGTGACGGCGCCCTTGCCCTCGACGTTGGGCGGACGCGACTCCAGCCGGACCACGTGGGCCTGCTGCAGGGAGAGCTCGG
>JBQGOU010000183.1:0-7043 GCA_052086865.1 Cellulomonadaceae bacterium | reverse complement strand
CGGGGCGGGCACCGCGCTGCGCTTCGCCCTCGAGCGGGCCTTCGCCCCCGGGGCCGGCGAGGTGCCCTGGGTCACCTTCGCCATCAACGTCGTCGGGTCCTTCGCGTTGGGGCTGGTGCTGACGGGCTTGGCGCGCTCGGGGTCCGACGACGGCTGGCGGCGCGCCGTCCGCGTGGGCGTGGGAACGGGCCTCATCGGAGGATTCACGACGTACAGCACCTTCATCCTCGAGGTCGACCGGCTGGTGCCGGTGGCTCCCGTGCTCGCCGGTGGCTATGCGCTCGCGAGCGTGGTGGCGGGCATCGGGGCGGCGGCGCTCGGGGTGGGCGCGGCCTCTCGCACGGAGCCCGGGGCGACGGCGTGATCTGGCTGGTCGCCGCAGCCGGGGCGGTGGGGTCCGTTCTGCGGTTCGTCGTCGACGGGTGGGTGGCTGAGCGCGTGCGCACCCGGATCCCCCTCGGGACCGTGCTGGTCAACGTCACAGGGTCGTTCCTGCTGGGTGTTGTCGTGGGCCTGGGCGCGGGGCGGATCCCCGAGCCGTTGGGCACGGTGCTGGGTGTCGGACTCCTCGGCGGGTACACCACCTTCTCGACCGCAAGCGTCGAAGCGGTGACGGTGGCGGCACAGGGCCGCGGCGGGGCACTGCGCGCCGCCGCCCACGCAGGCGGGATGCTGGCGGCGAGCCTGGGCGCCGCCTGGCTGGGCTTGTCGCTCGGGTGACCGGAACTAGGCTGAGGGGTATGGAGTACACGTACCTCGGCAACAGCGGCCTGAAGATCTCGACCATCACCTACGGCAACTGGCTGACCCACGGGTCCCAGGTGGAGAACGACGCGGCCACGGCGTGTGTGCGCGCGGCGCTCGACGCGGGCATCAGCACCTTCGACACCGCCGACGTCTACGCCAACGGCGCGGCGGAGACGGTGCTCGGCGAGGCACTCGCAGGCGAGCGGCGCGACTCCCTGGAGATCTTCACCAAGGTCTACTTCCCCGTGGGCCCCAAGGGGAAGAACGACGTCGGGCTGTCCCGCAAGCACATCCTGACCGGCATCGACAACTCCCTGCGGCGCCTCGGCACGGACTACGTCGACCTGTACCAGGCACACCGCTACGACGAGTTCACGCCGCTCGAGGAGACCATGCAGGCCTTCGCCGACGTGGTCCGGTCCGGCAAGGCGCTGTACATCGGAGTCTCGGAGTGGACCGCGGACCAGATCCGGGCCGGGCACCACCTCGCCCGCGAGCTGGGCATCCAGCTCATCTCCAATCAGCCGCAGTACTCGATGCTGTGGCGGGTCATCGAGCAGAAGGTCGTCCCCACCTCGCGTGAGCTGGGCGTGTCCCAGATCGTCTGGTCCCCGGTGGCCCAGGGTGTGCTCACGGGTAAGTACCTGCCAGGGGCGCAGCCGCCGGCCGGCAGCCGCGCCACGGACGAGAAGGGCGGTGCGAACATGATCGCCCGCTACCTGCGCGACGACGTCCTCGAGGCGGTGCAGCGGCTGGGGCCCATCGCCGCCGACCTGGACCTGACGCTTGCGCAGCTGGCGATCACCTGGGTGCTGACCAACGACAACGTCGCCAGCGCGATCATCGGCGCCTCCCGCCCGGAGCAGGTGCACGACAACGCCCGGGCGGCCGGGGTGCGGTTGGACCAGGACGTGCTGCGCGCCATCGACGAGGTGCTGGGCGACCTGCCGGAGACGGATCCGGCCGAGACCAGGTCCCCGGCTGAGCGTCCCGCCTAGACATCGGGCTGCGCCGCCAGTCGGCCCGTCGCAGGTGACCACCGTCGTCACCTGCGGCGGGCCGTTCGCATTCCCGTGGACCGGTTCGTGTTTCCAGGACGTAACTTTCTCCCAGAAGGGCTCCGCCCGGGCTTCCTCCGGCTGCCGAAACGGACAATCCCGCCTAAAGTCACGCTCGTGAGACCCACCAGAGGCGCGCAGCGTCGCGCGCCTGCCGACCCACGTCCCTGGAGAATCTTGTGAGCTCTCGATCTCAGGCGCGCCCAGCGCGCACGGCGGCGGCTGGCCTGCTCGGCCTGGCCCTCGCCTTCGGTTCCGTCGCCCCGGCTCAGGCAGACCCCGGGGGCGGGGGTGATCTGGGGATCGGCGCCGCCGGTTCCGTGCCGGGAGGCGGCGCGGTGGTCTCTCCGCTGCTCAGCCAGTCCGAGGGCACCGTCACCGTGTTCGTGCAGACCGTGGGCGAGGGCGCCCTCGAGGTCAAGACGCGTGCCGAGACCCGGGGCCTGAGCGCCCGCAGCGCCGACGACCAGGTCAGCGCCCGGGTCGCGGAGATCGATGCCGTGGCCGAGGACGTGGAGCAGGCGGCGCAGAGCGCCGACGCCGGCGTCTCGGTGCTCTACACCACGCAGTACACCGTCCCCGGCGTCGCACTCTCGGTCGATGCTGCGGCGCTCAACGAGCTTGCCGCTCGCGACGACGTCGTCAAGATCAGCCCGATTGTGCCGCGGACCGTGTCGCCCCAGGCAGGGCAGAGCGGCGGCACCGAACCGCTGAACGCCAACTCCGACGCGCTGACGCGCGCGCTCGACACCTGGACCCAGACCGGGAAGACCGGCAAGGGTGCGGTGATCGCCGTCATCGACAGCGGCGTGGACTACACCCACGCGGCCTTCGGCGGACCTGGGACCACGGAGGCGTACCAGACCGCCGTCGCCTCCACCGACGTTCCCGACCCGGCGTGGTACGACGCGGACAAGTTCCTCGGCGGTTGGGACTTCGCGGGTGAGAACTATGACGCCAACCCCAACAGCACCAACCCCAACGGGACGCCCGTCCCGCAGCCCGACCCGAACCCGATCGACGGTCTCGGTGGCGGCCACGGCACCCACGTGGCCGGAACGGCCGCCGGCTACGGGGTCACCCGCACGGGCGAAACCTTCGACGGCGACTACTCGAGCCTGAACGCCGGGACGATCAAGAGCGAGTTCTCCGTCGGCCCCGGTTCGGCTCCCGAGGCGGGGGTCTACTCCCTGAAGGTCTTCGGTGACGTGACGGGCAGCACCGCGCTGACCGGCGCGGCGATCGACTGGGTCGCCCAGCAGGTCGCCGACGACCAGCAGATCGACATCCTCAACCTCTCGCTGGGGTCGACCTACGGCGTGGCGGACGACCCGGAGAACGCCATGATCGACGTGCTGACCTCCCGGGGCGTGCTGTCGGTGATCGCGGCCGGCAACGACTACGACCTGACGGACATCAGCGGCAGCCCCGGCAACGCGGCATCGGCCCTGACGGTCGCCGCGACCGCCAACGGCTACAGCTTCTTCGACGCCGTCAGCGTCGTCGCTCCCGAGGCTGTCGCCGGAACGTATCCGGGGCAGTACTCGGTGAACTACGCCGGCAGCGAGGTGGAGGTCGAGGGCGACGTGGTCCTGCCCACCAGCTCCGACCCTGAGGGATGCGCGCCGTTCTCCGCCGAGGACGCCGAGCGGATCGCCGGGAACTTCGTGTGGATCGAGTGGGACGACGACGTCGCCCTGCCCTGCGGCTCGGCCGCGCGGTTCAACAACGCCGAGGCGGCGGGTGCCACCGGCGTCGTGCTGTCCTCCACCGTGAACACCTTCAGCGCCGGCATCGCTGGCAACGCGAACATCCCCGGCGTGCAGCTGACGGCGGACACCACGCAGACGGTCCGCCCCGCACTCGAGGCCGGTGAGCTGCGGATGCGGCTCACCACCGACCAGCTCGGCGCCCTCGAGCTCGAGGACGCGGACCGGGTCGACACCCCGGCGGCCTTCACCTCCCGCGGCGGCCACGGCTCGTATGAGCAGATCATCAAGCCGGACGTCGCGGCGCCCGGTGTCTCCATCCTGTCCGCGGCCAACGGCTCGGGCACGGGCGGCGTCGCCTACTCCGGCACCTCGATGGCGACACCGCACACCGCGGGGATCGCGGCGCTCGTCAGCGAGGCCCACCCGCGCTGGTCCGCGATCCACGTCAAGGCGCAGATCATCAACACCGCGACGCATGACGTCACCACCGGTGGGGTGGACGGCACGCGGTACGCGCCGATCCGGGTCGGCACCGGGCGCGTCGACGCCCTGGCGGCGGTGACCAACGAGGTGTGGGCGCAGTCGGCCGAGAACGGAGACCTCGTCACCGCCTCCTTCGGGGTGCTCGAGGTCGCCGAGCCGACGACGCTGACGCGTGAGGTGGTGGTCCGCAACTCCGGACGCACCGCACGCAGCTACGACGTGTCCTACCTTGCGCGCAACGAGATCCCCGGGGTGAGCTACTCGGTCAGCCCGGCCACCGTGACGGTTCCGGCCAACGGCCGGACCTCGGTCACGGTGACGCTCTCGATCCCCGACCCGAGCGCACTGGCCAAGACGATCGACCCGACGCAGGAGCCGACCCAGTCGGGTCTGCCGCGCCAGTTCGTCGCGGACGCCTCGGGCGTGGTGCAGCTCTCCGCGCACGACGAGAGTGCCTCCGACGTTCGTGTCGCGGTGTTCTCCGCACCCAAGCCCGTCGCCGCCGTGAGCGGCGCGGCGCCGGTGTTCGAGCCGACGTCGGCGCAGGGATCGATCCTCCTCGAGGGCCGCGGGCTGGACCAGCCGGGATGGACCTCCCTGCTGACCCCGCTGCAGCTCGGGGTCACGGACCCGGATGACGACTTCGGCAGCGGGGACGCCCCGGCGACGCTGGAGTCTGCGGACATCCTCGCCGTCGGTGCCTCCTCGACGGCGCCTCAGCTGGCCGACCCCTCCGGGGGCATTCTCAGCTTCGGTGTCGTCACCGACGGCAACTGGCCGGTGCACAGCACGAACACCTACCCGGTGATCTGGATTGACACCGACTCCGACGGCACGCCCGACGCGGTCAGCTACGTCCAGCCCCTCTCGGACACGGTGGACCTGCCCGTCGCGATCACGATCGACCTGGCCACGGGCGCGACGGCGGACGTGCACCCGGTGAACAACGTGCTCGGGATCGACTCGAACACCACCGACTCCAACGTCGTGGTGCTCCCGGTCTCCCTCTCCGCGCTCGGGTTCACGCCCGAGAGCACCGAGACGACCATCACCTACTGGGCCACCACCGAGTCGTACTACGCCCCGAGCGGGGACTACGTGGTCGACGAGACCGACACGGCCACGTTCGACGTGTTCGCGCCGGCGGTGTGGTTCGGCGATCCGGACACCCCCGGGGTCGGCGATCCGGTGTTCCTCGGCGAACCGGGCGGTGAGCTTCCGGTCCACCGCTCCGACCTGGCGACCGAGGCGCAGGTGCTGCTGCTGCACCACCACAACGCCACCGGTGCGCGCTCGCAGATCCTCGACCTGCCGCAGGGCGAGGCACTCGTCAACACCGCTCCGCCGGTGATCGAGGGCACCCCGACCGTGGGGGAGACCCTGTCGGTCAGCCAGGGCGAGTGGAGCGGGGCCGACGGCGCCGAGTTCAGCTACCAGTGGCTGCGGGGCGGGGAGGCGATCGAGGGAGCCCTCGAGCCGACCTACACCCTGGTGGGGGCGGACGCGGGTACGCAGGTGTCGGCGATCGTGACCGCCACCCTGGGTGAGCAGGTCGTGACGGCGGCCGCCGAGGCCGTGACCGTGGCCCAGGGCGCCTCCCAGGTCTCGATCGCGCTCAGCGCGAGCAGCCAGACCTACGGCGGCTCGCCCGTCACCGTCACCGCGACGGTGACGCCGTCGGGCGGGGAGGTCGCCTTCCTGGTCGGTGACCAGACCGTGGCCACGGCTGCGGTCGAGGCCGGGGTCGGATCGGTCTCCCAGGTGCTGCCCGCCGACCTGCCCGCCGGCCGGCACCAGGTGACGGCGGCGTTCACGCCGTCGCCGGAGTCCGGGCTCGCCCCGTCCACGTCCGAGGCGCGGACGCTGACGGTGCGCAAGGCGTCGAGCAGCACGTCGCTGCGCATCGACCCCGTTGTGTCCTTCGCGGGCAGGCCTGCCACGGCGAACGTCACGGTGCGCGCCGGCGGCGCGGTCCCCAGCGGCGAGGTCACCATCAGGTCGTGGGGCCGGGTCGTGGCGAGCGGAACGGTGACGGACGGCACCGCGTCTCTCCGGCTCGCGCTCAAGCCCGGCGTGCACCTGCTGTACGCCAGCTACGAGGGTTCCGACTCGGTGAACGGCTCGACCTCGAGCCTGGCACCGGTGCTCGTCCTCGGCTGGTGACCAGGGTTCGCTAGTCAGCACGGCCAGTGCACGGCCCGTCCCGGGACCTCTCGGGGCGGGCCGTGCTCGTCTGGGACGCCGTGCGGAAGAAGGCGGCGAACCCGGGTGTTGCCTCTGGCAGACAGGGCGCGCGGCCCGGCCTCGGGTTCGCCGCGCCGAGCCCGCCGCGGAGATCTCGAGGAACCCATGTACGGACACGACCTGCAGTTCGGAACCTTCATCACGCCCACGGCGGCGGCGCCACACCGAGTGGTCGAGCTCGCGCAGGCGACCGAACGGGCGGGCCTCGACCTCGCCACCTTCCAGGACCACCCCTACCAGCCGAGCTTCCTCGACACGTGGACACTGCTGTCCTACGTCGCCGCCCGCACCGAGCGCATCCACGTCGCGGGGAATGTGCTCAACCTGCCCCTGCGCCCGCCGGCCGTGCTGGCCCGGGCGGTTGCGAGCCTCGACCTGCTCTCCGGTGGGCGGGTCGAGCTGGGGTTGGGCGCCGGTGCCTTCTGGGACGGCATCGCCGCGATGGGCGGACGCCGGCTCACCCCCGGCCAGGGCGTGACCGCGCTGAGCGAGGCGATTGACGTCATCCGCGGGATCTGGGACGCGAAGGATCCCGCGATCCTGCGGGTCGACGGGGAGTTCTACCACGTGAACGGCGCCAAGCGCGGTCCGGCCCCGGCGCACCGCATTGGCATCTGGCTCGGCGCCTACAAGCCCAGGATGCTGCGCCTCGTGGGCCGCAAGGCCGACGGCTGGCTGCCGTCGATGAGCTACCTGAGCTCGCTGCAGGACCTCGCCGACGGCAACGAGGTCATCGACGAGGCCGCCGTCGGCGCCGGACGCGATCCGCGTGCGATCCGCCGGATGGTCAACGTCTCCG
>JBQGOU010000182.1:2989-7048 GCA_052086865.1 Cellulomonadaceae bacterium | reverse complement strand
GGTTCGCGTGCTGGACCACGCGAACCCACACCGGAGCACGCGACATCAGGCCCGCTCGCCCGCCGCGTTGCTACAACAACCCGTACCGCTCGGCGGCCACGAGAGCCTCCTGCCGGGAGCCTGCGCCGAGCTTGCGGTACAGGGTGCGCATCTGCGACCGCACCGTGTTGGTCGAAACCTGGAGTCGCTCGGCGATCTCCTGAGAGCTCGGTGCCTGCACCAGCTCGTGCAGGACGACGATCTCTCGAGGGGTCAGCGTCGGCACAGGCGCGCTGCTGGGGAACACATCGGCCACCGCGACGTCGGTCAGCACCCGGTGCGCGACGTCGTCGCCCGTACGCTCGGCGAGGGCCACCATCGCCGCGCGGTCAGTGCCGGGAAGAAGCAGCAGCGGCAGGCGCAGGCGGTAGGCGTCCAGCAGGGCGGCGAACCTGGTCAGGGCTACGGCCGCCGCGTCCTCGTCCCCGGCACGCAACAGTGCGGCCACCAGGACGCCCGACCTCTCGGTGCGTCCGCGCGGCGTCTCGCTGTCGTCGCGCGCACCACGCGCCAGATGCTCGAGCGCCTTGTCGCCATGTCCGCCCAGCAGCGCCACCCATCCGCGCAGCACGGCGAGCCGGGCGGTGCCAAGCACCCCGTCGGCCGCGTCGGCCGTCCAGGGAGCTCTCCCGCTCGCCACGGCCAGCACCACCCGCATCTTCTCGACGATCGCGTCGCCGATAGCCGTCGTCCCGCGCCGCCGCCCGTGATGCCTGGCGACCTCCTCGAGACGGATGAGGCCTGCCTCGGCGTGTCCCGCTGCGAGATCTGCCCAGCCCTGGGCATAGGCGAGCGGAGCCCAGTGCTCTGTTGTCGCCACCTCGCCTGCGAGCAGGTCGAGATGCATCTGTGCGGCGTCCAGATCCATCCGTTCGAGGGCGCGCAGGCTCTGACCGAGCTGGTAGAACGTTCCGGGATAGCCGGTCCTCCACCCGTCCGGCCACGACGCCTCCTGTGCGCGCTGCACGTACTCCTCGGCGTCCACCATGTTCCCCATGAGCGCGTGGGTGCCGGCAAGCAGGGCAAGCGGATGCAGCGCTGCGACAGATCTGCCAGTCCCGATGGCGGCGGCGAGAGCGTTCTCGAAGCTCTCCACTGCCTGGCCGGTCTCCCCGGTGTAGAGCCATGTGATACCCAGTTGGGAGTAGATCACCGGGAGCGCCTCCGACAGCTCCTGCCGGACGTCTCCGGGCATCTCGTCGAGCATCTGCGCGATCGAGGCGGCGATGCGCCGAGAGGGCCGTCCAGTCACGCGTCGCGCGCCGTTCTCGATCGAACGCAGCCCGATCCGGTCGGCGAGGCCAAGCCGCCGGCCACGCGTCCGCG
Organism: Cellulomonadaceae bacterium; assembly: GCA_052086865.1. Lineage (GTDB taxonomy): Bacteria > Actinomycetota > Actinomycetes > Actinomycetales > Cellulomonadaceae > Flavimobilis. The sequence continues at coordinate 5,683 of JBQGOU010000182.1, read as the reverse complement.
AGGAAACGATCGCCAGCGCGAACAGAGTCAACGCCTTTGGTCGCGTGGCCACCTCGGCGTTGTAGACCAGGGCGAGGATGAGCGCGGTCATCGGTCGGTCACGCAGCCGAGCGAGGCTCAGGTGGCCCAGCAACTCGCGCACGCCCTGGTCATGCGCCATTCCCAGCGTGACGAACCCGGCGCGGACCGCGCAGTCGACCATGTCGAGATCGTCGAGCTCCGCACCGATCTGCAGCGCGTCGAAGAACCGTCCGCCAGCCAGCGCCCACTCGGCAACCCGACGGCGCAGCGCGACGTAGGTCTGCGGGCTCTGTCGTTGCAGGCGCCCGCGCAACGTCATCCGCAGAGCTGTGGTGTACCTGAAGACAGAGCCACCCTCGGACCACATGCCCAACCCGCGGTCCTCGATCGCCTCGAGGTGGGCCAGGACGGTCTGGCGAGAGTCCCGCTCGCGCCCCTCGGCACCCTCCGGATCCCCGACGAGCGCAAGCGCGAGGTCGAGCGTGAGGGTGTCGGCGACGACGGTGCGGCGGACGAAGCGCTGCAGACTCTCCTCAAGCGCCGCCATGATGGCGAGGACGTGCTGCTCGAGCGCGTCCTCGGCACCGACGTCGCCGGCGGTCTGCGCCTCGAGCAGGTGCGCGCGCACGACGAGCGGGTGCCCCTCGGAGGCCCGGAACAGTCGCTCGCGCTCCACGCCTGAGACGCCGCCGAGCCGGCCCGTCTCCGCCAGAGTCAGAGCAAGATCTGCCGGACTGACGGAGGCGACGTCCAGGCGCATCCTCGTGTGGGCCGCGACCCACACCCCGGCGCGGCGGCCAGCGGCCACCACACGCACCGTCGGCACGGCGCACAGCACCTCGACCACGTCCTCGACGGTCGCGTCGTCCAGCCGTCCGGCGTTGTCGATCACGAGGGTGATCTCCCCGAGCTGCCGCATGCCGCGGACCAGAAGGTCGCGCAGGTCGCTCGTCGCCCCCATCGCCTCCCGGGCGGAGGCCAGGACATCGTCGGGGCCCACGAAGCCCGCCTCGGCGAGCGTCTCACCGACCGCGATCCAGAACGGGGTGCGGAACCGGTGCGCGTCGTCGACGGTGATCCACACCCCACGGCCGGCGCTCGGACGCCGTGCCCAGTCCGCAAGCAGGACGGTCTTGCCGCTTCCGGCGGGCCCGTGCACGTAGGCGAGGGGCACCTGGTCGTCGAGGCAAGCGAGCAGACGCTCACGGACCAGCACGTCCCGCTGCAGCCGCGGCCGTCCGTGGATGCCTGCCGCCGGCGCGGCTACGACCTTCGACTCGACGTTCAGCACACCGCCCACCCTCGGATGCTAGCGGGTTCGCGTGCTCTCCGACGGCGGGTTGACGTGTCCGGTGGCGGAAGCGCCCACCCCCCCGACCGTGGGTTCGCGTGTCCGGTAGCGCAAGCCCCCCGACCGTGGGTTCGCGTGTCCGGTGCTGACTTCGCGTGCTGGAGCACGCGAACCCACCCTGCAGCACACGACATCAGGGCCTCCTCGGCAGACGGCGGGCGGCGGTCGGCCCAGCCGTCTGCGTGAACGCACAAAGGGCGCAGTCTCCACGGAGACTGCGCCCTCTGTCACTGACTGACTCGAGGACCCGCTAGGGGGCGAGAGCCCTCGAGCCAGGTCTTAGGCCCGCCGGCGGCGGACGATCAACAGACCGGACCCACCGAGGACAAGCATCGAGAAGGCCGCGACGGCCCAGGGCAACGAGTCGAGACCCGTGGCGGCGAGCTTCGACTTCACCGGATGCTCGGTCGAGCTTGACGGCGGGGTGATCTCCGCGCCACCGGGCGGCGTCGCCGTGGCAGTTGCCACGTTCTTCAGTGTCTTGCCCTCGGCGTCAGCGTTCACCGACACGGAGTAGGTGACCGTGACGGTCTCCCCCACCTCCAGCGCACCGACCCACGTCAGGGTGGTTCCGTTGATCACCGGAGCCGCGACCCTCCGTCCATCGACCGTGGCGACGACGTCGCTACGGTAGGTGACATAGGGCAGCACCTTGGAGAGATCGTCGCTGATGGTGACGGTGCCCAAGGCGGTCTCACCAGTGTTGACACCGGTCAGTGTGTAGGTCACCGTGCTGCCCGGCTTCACCGTCGTTCCAGACTTCGGATCAGAGCTCTTGCGGAACTCGAAGCCGGGGTCCTTCACGGGGTGCTCCGTCGTGGAGGGCGGAGGAGTGATCTCCTCCCCGCCCGGAGGAGTCGCCGTGCCCTGTGCAACGTTCTTCAGCAGCACGCCACCAGCGTCTGCGTCAACGGTCACAGAGTAGGTGATGGTCACCTTCTGGTCGGGTGACAGCGTTCCCGTCCAGGAGAGGTTCGTCCCCTCAACGGAGATCTCTCCGGCGGGCTCGTCGCCGATGAGCGCCTTCACGTCACCGTTGTAGGCGGCGTGCGCCAGCACCCCCGAGAGGTCGTCGCTCACGGTGACCGGGTCCAGCACCGTCTCGCCCGTGTTGTCGCCGACCACGGTGTAGGTGATCGTCGAGCCGGGATCCACGGCCGTGCCCGAAGCAGGATCAGCTGACTTCAGCACCCAGAAGCCCGGGGTGGGCACCGGATGAGTGGTCTCCGCCGGCGGCGGGGTGATCGGCTCACCCGGCTTGGACGGCCCCTCAGGATCGGTCGGATCGACCGGAACCTGCGGAGTCGCCACACCAGTGACCA
>JBQGOU010000182.1:0-2889 GCA_052086865.1 Cellulomonadaceae bacterium | reverse complement strand
CACCCGACAGATCATCGGAGAGCTTCGCAGGATCGAGCACCGTGTCACCAGTGTTAACACCAGTCACCGTGTACGTGATCTTCTCACCCGGCAACACCGTGGTCCCCGAAACCGGGTCCGCAGACTTCGTCACCACAAAGCCCGGATCCGGAACAGGATGAGAAGTCTCCGCCGACGGCGGAGTGATCGGCTCACCCGGCTTGGACGGACCCTCAGGATCGGTCGGATCGACCGGAACCTGCGGAGTCGCCACACCAGTGACCACGTTGTTCAGCACCACACCCTTGGCATCCGCATTCACGGTCACCGAGTACGTGATCGTCACCGACTCCTCGACCCCGAGCGAACCACTCCAAGCCAGAACCGTGCCATCCACGGAAACCTCACCCGTAGACGCGCTCACATCACCGTTGTAACCCGCATGCGCGAACACACCCGACAGATCATCGGAGAGCTTCGCAGGATCGAGCACCGTGTCACCAGTGTTGGTACCAGTCACCGTGTACGTGATCTTCTCACCCGGCAGCACCGTGGTCCCCGAGACCGGGTCCGCAGACTTCGTAATCACAAAGCCCGGATCCGGCACCGGATGAGAGGTTTCGACGTTCGGCGGCACGATCGGTGTTCCAGGCTGCGTCGGGCTGTTCGGGTCGCTGGGGTCCGCAGGCAGCTGCGGCGTTGCCGTAGCCGAGACGACGTTGTTCAGTACCACACCCGCGGCGTCGGCGTTCACGGTCACCGAATAGGTGATGGTCACCTTCTGGTCGGGTGACAACGTTCCGGTCCACACCAGGTCCGTACCGGACACCGACACCGTGCCGGTCGAAGCCGCCACATCGTCGTTGTACGCGGCATGACCCAGGACACCCGACAGGTCGTCCGAGATCTTCGCGGGGTTGAGCACGGTCTCACCAGTGTTGGTACCAGTCACCGTGTAGGTGATCTTCTCACCCGGCAGCACCGTGGTCCCCGAGACCGGGTCCGCAGACTTCGTAATCTCGAAACCGCTGTCCACGACGGGATGGGTGGTCTCCACAGGCGGCGGAGTGATCTCGGGCAGCCCAGGCGGGGTGCCGGACGCGGTGGCCCGGTTCTCGATGGTCTTGCCGGAGACACCGTCGTCGACGATCACGGAATAGGTGAGCGTGACTACCGCGAAGGGATCCAGGGACCCAGTCCAGGCCAGCTCGCCGTCCACAATGGTCGCCGCGCCCGTGGTCTGGTCGACACCGTTGATCTGCGTCGCGACGTCGCCCTGGTACTCAGCAAACTCAAGGACGCCGCTGAGGTCGTCCTTGACGACCACCGGGTCGAGCACGGTGTTGCCGACGTTCTGCGCCTTCACCGTATAGGTGATGCGGTCACCGCCCGTGACGGTGGAGCCGTCAGCCGGATCAGATGTCTTCGTCAGCGTGAGTCCGGGCGCCACGGACGACGCGAAGACTCCAGACACCATGTCGAGACCGCCGACGCCGTCGTAGGGCGTGCCAAGGTTCCACGGCCCCTCCATCGTGGTCTCGTCACCCGCGGCGAGCGAGACGCCGAAGACCTGCTGGAAGGGTTCGACACCGAGCTCGTCGAACGAGACGTACACGCCGGCGATGCGCTGCGAGTTGGTCCAGTCAGTCGGGCGGTAGGTGGAGTCGACGCCCTGGTCCTTGAGCAGAACGGTCGAGGTGACGTCGGGGAGCAAGGTGCCCCATGCAGAGGACGAGACTTCGACGACAGGACCCCATGCTGTGGGGTTGCCGGCCGCGTCGACGGCGGTCACGGCGGCGATCTTGAACGAATCGTTTCCGCCACGCTCCGCGATGGCGATGCCTAGCCGGCCAGGCTCCTCAGCCAGCATAGGCGTGCGGTTCATGATGCTCACGCGCTCGACGTTGTTGACCGTGGGCCCGTTGTAGTTCGCGAACGTGTTGTCCGTACCCTCGGTGACGAAGTTGGTCCCGAGTACGTCCGACATCGTGCGGTTCGTCATGTCGTTGCCGACCAGGTTGAAGCGCTGCGCACTGTTGCTGGCCGGATTCTCGTCGGCGGGGTTCGCCTGGAAGACGGTGTCCCGGACGCCCTGCACCTCGGGGTTGTCGACGCGCAGGATGTCCACCCACGTCTGGCCGGTCGAGGTGGGCAGCACCTTGTAGGCGTGTCCGTCCACGGTGAACTCCGTGAGCGCGATCTGATCGCCCGCGCCATAGTTCAGCGCGATCGGGTCACCGCACGCCTGCGCGCTCCCGACGTGGACTCGGTCATTACACTGGTCCGCGAGCGTGGTCTGCACGGTCGCCGGGGTGCTCGAGACATTCTCGAACTCCGCGCCGGCGATCGGTGTCACGGCATAGGCGGCGGGCGCTGCAATGAAGAGGCCCGAGAACGCCAGCGTGGCCGCCAAGGACCCGCTCAGTACTCCTGGCGCCGTCCTGACTGGACTATGTCCGGTCGCGGCACGCCGCGCCTGGCGCGAAACATGTCTCGAGTGGGGTCGGATACTCACATCAGCTCAATTCTGTCGGCGACGAACCTGTGGGACCCGAGGGCCCCGGTGTGGATCATTCGCGCCTTGCACACGGAGACGGCGCTGTTCCTGGCCAACTTCACCCCGGTTTTCACCCCGTGCGGCTCCAGAGCGGGACAGGGTGAATAAAGCGGACAAAAAACTCCGCGTCTCGCGCCGGGAACAAGACTTCACCCGCCGGTCGGTGCCGCGAGCCTCCCTTCCGGTGCCAGTATGGGGCCGTGCCTGCCGCCGAACTGATGATCCGGTGAGCGCCACCGACCTCGAGCGCCAAAGCCTGGCTGGAGCCACAACCAGCCCCTGGCTGCACGCCCTCGCCTTGACGCCGCTGATCACCGAGACGCATCTCGAGCTCTTGAGGGACAAGGGCCTCG
>JBQGOU010000181.1:0-7062 GCA_052086865.1 Cellulomonadaceae bacterium | reverse complement strand
AGCACGATCGGCCCCATGTCGGTCACGTCCCCGGCCCCGACGGTCAGCACCAGGTCACCGGACCGCGCACACGACGCGATGGCTCGTGCGGCGTCGGCCTTGTCCGGGACGTAGGCGTGCGGCGTGCGCATCTGCTCGGTGATGAGCGTCGAGTCCACACCAGGAACAGGAGACTCCCGCGCACCGTAGATGCCGGTGACGACCACGTGGTCGGCGCCGTCGAGTGCGGCGGCGAAGCGGTCCGCAAAGGCCTGGGTGCGGGAGAACAGGTGTGGCTGGAACAGCACGAGCACCCGGCCCTCGCCCGCCACAGACCGTGCGGCACGCATGAGCGCCGCAACCTCGGTGGGGTGGTGGGCGTAGTCGTCGACCACCCGCACCCCGCCGGCGGTTCCGCGGTCCTCGAACCGCCGGCCCGTGCCGGTGAAGGAGGCGAGGCCGGCCAGCGCCTCGTCCGGGTCGACCTCGAGCAGGACGAGTGCGGCGAGCGCGGCGGCGGCATTGAGGGCGTTGTGCGGTCCAGGCACGGCGAGATCGAGCCGGCCCGTCCACCCGCGCCCGTCCCGCACCGGGCTGCCCGCCCGCAGCGTCACGGTGGCGCTACCGCCACCGCCGGGAGTTGCCGCGTAGTCCTCGAGCAGCAGGTCCGGGACCACCGCAGCGGCGTCGACGTGCGCGGCGGCCGAGCCGAAGCCGTAGGTGAGCACGTTCCCACCGGATCCGCGGTGTGCACTCGCCAGCCGGGCCGAACCGGCGTCGTCCGCACAGGCCACGAGCCAGCCCCCCGGCACGATTCGGCGCGCAAACTCCTCGAAGGCGTGCTCGAACGCCTCACGCGAGCCGTAGTGGTCCAGGTGGTCGGGCTCGACGTTGGTGACGACGGCGATCAACGGACGGTAGTTCAGGAAGGAGCCGTCGGACTCGTCGGCCTCCGCCACGATCACGTCGCCCGAGCCCAGGTGACCTCCGGAGACGGTGCCGTGCGCGGTGCGGACCGATCCGCCGATTGCGAAGGAGGGGTGCAGACCTGCGTGGGTCAGCGCCACCGCAATCATCGCGGAGGTGGTCGTCTTTCCGTGGGCGCCGGCCACCGCCACGGCCCGGCTCGTCGCCATGAGGGCCGCGAGGGCCTGCGAGCGGTGCAGCACGCGCAGCCCGGCGCGCCGCGCCTGGGCGAGCTCCGGGTTGGACTCCGGCACGGCGCTCGAGACGACGACGGTGTGCGCATCCGCCACGTGCCCGGCATCGTGACCGACCCAGACCGGCACCCCGGCGGCTCGCAGCGACTCGAGGACCGGGCCGTCGTGCGCGTCCGATCCCTGCACCCTCAGCCCGCGGTCGTGCAACAGCCGCGCCACCACGGACATCCCTGCCCCGCCGACGCCGATCAGGTGCACCGTGCCCATCGAGTCGAGCTCCGGCACGCCGTCGGGAAAGCGCCCCGTCATGACCGGTCCTGCCGTGCGTACTGCTCCACCAGATCTGCCACCTCCTGGGCGCCGTCGGTGCGCCCCACCCGTGCGGCAGCCGCCGCAAGCCGTGCCAGCTCGTCCCGGTCGTCCAGCAGGGGCAGCAGGTTGTGCTCGAGCCATACCGGGGACAGTGCCGCGTCCTGGACCAGCACCCCTCCCCCCGCGTCGACGACGGGCTGGGCGTTGAGCTGCTGCTCACCGTTGCCGATGGGCAGCGGCACGTACACCGCAGGGATCCCCAGGGCTGCGAGCTCGGCCACCGTGCCCGCCCCCGATCGGCACAGCACGAGGTCCGCCAGTGCAAGGGCCTGGTCCATCCGCTCGAGGTACTCCAGCACCTCGTACCGCCCCGCAAGCGTCGGGTGCGCTGCGAGCGCCGCGCGCACCGGCTCGGCCTTGCCGCGTCCGGTCAGGTGCAGCACCTGGGCGTCGGTCCGCTCCAGCGCCCCGAGCGCACCGATCATGGCCTCGTTGATCGACTGCGCGCCGAGTGATCCGCCCGTCACCAGCAGCACGGGCCGCTCGGGGTCGAGGTGCAGCGCACCGGCCGCAGCGCGGCGCGCGGCGGGAGCGTCGCTCGCCCGCGCCGCCAGCAGGTCCGTGATCTCGCGGCGCAGCGGCAGCCCGGTGACCCGCGCGCCGGGCAGCGGGGTGCCAGGGAAGGTCACCGCCACGGCGGCGGCCCAGCGCGCACCGAGCCGGTTCGCGAGGCCGGGCCGGGCGTTCTGTTCGTGCACCACCACGGGGACACGGCGCCGCCGGGCCGCGATGTACGCGGGCGTCGCGACGTATCCGCCGAACCCGACGACAGCCTGGGCGTGGCTGTCGTCGATCGCCCGGCCCGCGGCGCTGACGGCGGCCCGCAGGCGACCGGGAAGCGCGAACCAGGCGGTCGAGGGCCGCCGCGGCAGCGGAACGCGCGGCACGAGCGCGAGCGGGTAGCCCCGTGCCGGAACCAGGTCCGCCTCAAGGCCTTCGGCCGTGCCGAGCACCGTCACGCGCACCACGCCACGCGACCGCAGCTCGTCGGCGACGGCCAGCAACGGGTTCACGTGCCCCGCCGTGCCACCACCGGCCAGCAGAACCGACTCAAGCATTGCTTCCTCCCCGTCCGCTCCGTACGACGCGTACCGCCCGGCGGTCGCGCACCTTGCCGCCGACGACGGCCAACGAGCGCCGTACGACGCCCGAGCGGGTGCTGAGCGCCTCCCGAGCTCCCGGTTCGTCGCGGGCAAAGCACAGCACGACGCCGATCGCCGCCATCGTCATGATCAGCGCTGACCCTCCGGCCGACACCAACGGCAGCGGCACACCGATCACGGGCAGCATGCCGATCACCACGCCGATGTTCACCAGCGCCTGACCGACGATCCATGCGGCGATCGCCGCGGTGGTGATCTTCACGAAGGGGCTCGGGTGCCGCAGCACGACCCGCGTCATGGCCAGGCCCAGGATGCCGAACAGGGCCAGCACCATCACCGTGCCGATCAGCCCGAGCTCCTCGCCGATGATGGCGAAGATGAAGTCGTTGTGCGCCTCGGGTAGGTAGGACCACTTCTGGGCCGAGGCGCCCAGCCCCTTCCCGGCCAGGCCGCCGGAGCCCAGCGCCCACAGCCCGTGCTTGGTCTGGTAGCACGCCGCCTGCTCGTCACAGTTCTCCCCGAGCCACGCGCCGATCCGCCCGAGCCGGTTGGCCGAGTTCTGCACCAAGTACAGGGCGGCGCCCGCCATGGCGACCGCGCCGACCGTGAACACGCGCATCGGCACGCCCGCAACCCACAGCGCGGCGGCGACGATCGCCATGAGGATGAGCGCCGTACCCAGGTCGTGCCCCACCAGGACCAGCGTGAGGACCAGGCCGGCCACCGGCAGGGCGGGGATGACGCCGTGCACCCAGCTCGCCAGCAGCGGCTGCTTGCGCGCCAGGATCATCCCGAGCCAGATCGCCAGCGCCAGCTTGGCCACCTCGGAGGGCTGCATCTGGACGAAGCCAAGGTTGATCCACCCGACGTTCCCGTTCACCTCCACCGCGAGACCGGGTACGAAGATGAGCATCTGCAGCCCGATCGCACCCCCGAGCAGAACCCAGGCGGTGCGCCGGAAGAACTCCGGTCGCAGCGACGCGGTCACGGCAAGCGCGACCGCGCCGAGGACGGCGAACTGCGCCTGGCCGAGGAAGATCGCGTAGGCGGACTGGCCCCGGCTCAGCGACTGGATCGAGGATGCCGACAGGACCATGATCAACCCGATCACGGTCAGCAGGACGGTGGCGCCCAGGATGAGGTAGTAGCTCGTCGCGGGGCTGTTCCAGGTGCTGGCGGCCGCCGCCCGGAACCGGCTGGGCTCGTCACGGCGGGCAGGCTCGGACGCCATCAGCGGCCTCGGCCGGCCACCCCGCACGCGGCATGGGCAAAGGCCTCACCACGAGCGGCGTAGGACCGGAACTGGTCCATCGACGCGCACGCAGGAGCGAGCAGCACGGTGTCGCCGGGACGGGCGAGACGTGCGGCCTGGTCGACGGCGCGGGTCATCACCGTCCCAGTGTCGCCGGGATCGATCGTCACGACGGGGATCTGCGGTGCGTGTCGGGAAAGTGCGTCGCTCAGCTCGTCGTGCCGCGCCCCGATGAGCACCACGGCCCGCAACCGGTCCGCACGTGCCCGCACCAGGTCGTCGAAGGTCGCGCCCTTGGCCAGACCCCCGGCCACCCAGATCACGGTGCCCGGAGCGAAGGCAGCGAGCGACGCGGCGGCAGCGTGGGCGTTCGTGGCCTTCGAGTCGTCGACGTAGGAGACCGCGCCACCGGCGCGGGGCTCGACCGCAACCTCCTGGATGCGGTGCGCCCCCGGGACAAAGGTGCGCAGACCCTCGCGCACCGCATCGGCACCGACGCCGTGCGCCCGCGCGAGGGCCGCGGCGGCCAGCGCATTCGCCACGACGTGCCCCGGGACCCCGCCGGGGCCGGCAAGGTGCTCCAGGTCGGCGAACGTGGCCAGCTCCTCGGCGACGGCGTGCCGGCCCGGATCGGCCACGGGTCGGTGGAACGCGCGGTCGACCAGGACGTCCTCGACCACGCCGAGCTGGCCGCGCTCGGGCGCGCTCAGACTGAAGCCCACCGCACGAGCACCCTCGACGACGTCGGCCGACGCCGCGAGCTCGCGGGTCACCGGATCCGCCACGTTGTACACGCATGCGACCTGCGCGCGCTGGAAGACCCTGCCCTTGTCCGCGACGTAGGCCTCGTAGGACCCGTGCCAGTCGATGTGGTCCGGGGCGACGTTCAGCAGCGCCGCGGCCTGCGCCGACACCGTGAACGTGTGGTGGAGCTGAAAGCTGGACAGCTCGACGGCGAGCACGTCCACGTCCGGGTCGAGGGCGGCCTCGATGACAGGCGTCCCGACGTTGCCGACCTCGGCGACCTGCTCCCCCGCCGCGCGCAGGATCGACGTCGTCATCCCGACCGTCGTCGTCTTGCCGTTGGTTCCGGTGACGGTCAGCCACGGAGCCGGGCCCGGTCCGCCGGCACGGTCCACGCGCAGGCGCCAGGCGAGCTCGACCTCGCTCCACACCGGGACGGCGGCGGCGCGCGCCTCCACCAGCAGCGGGTTCGAGGGGCACCAGCCGGGCGAGGCCACGACCAGGTCGACGTCGTGCAGGTCGAGCGACGCCGCGTCGGCCACGTCCGCACCGGGATCGTGCGCATCCACCGTCACGAGCTCACGCACCCGGGGGGCGAGCGCCTCGCGTACCGCATGACCGGTGACGCCCAGCCCCGCCACGACGACCCGCGCCGTGGCGAGCTCGAGCCTGCTCATCAGCCCACCAGCCATTCCGCGTAGAAGATGCCCAGTCCCAGGCTTCCGAAGAGGCCGGCGATGATCCAGAACCGGATGACGATCGTCACCTCTCCCCAGCCGGACAGCTCGAAGTGGTGGTGCAGCGGCGCCATCTTGAACACGCGTTTACCCGTGAGCTTGAACCCGCCGATCTGGATGACGTCAGACAGGATCACCAGGACGAAGAGCCCGCCGATGATGGCCGCGAGGATCTCGGTGTGCGTCAGGATGGACAGCCCCGCGAGGGCGCCGCCGAGGGCGAGCGAGCCGGTGTCCCCCATGAAGATCTTGGCCGGGGACGCGTTCCACCACAGGAAGCCGAAGCAGGCGCCGACGACGGCGGCGGCGAAGACTGCCAGGTCACGGGCGTCGCGCACCTCGTAACAGCTGGGGCCGGCGGTCAGCAGGTTCTGGCACGACTGGTTCCACTGCCAGATCGCGACGATCGTGTACGCGCCGAAGACGAACAGGCTCACCCCGGTCGCCAGGCCGTCGAGGCCGTCCGTGAGGTTCACGGCGTTGGACCAGGCGGTGATGAGGAAGTTCGCCCACAGGACGAACAGCACGAGGCCGAGGGTCACGCCGGCGAAGGCGAGGTCGATGCCCGTGTCCCGGACGAAGGAGATGCGCATCGAGGCCGGGGTGCGGAAGTTGGTGTTCGGGAAGGCGAGGGCGAGCAACGACCAGGTGATCCCGACGAAACCCTGTCCGATGATCTTCCACTTCGGCGAGAGCCCGAGGCTGCGCTGGCGGGAGATCTTGATGAAGTCGTCGAGGAACCCGACCAGACCGAGGCCGACCATCAGGTAGAGCATGAGCCAGGCCGAGACGGTCGGCACCCGGCCGCTGACCAGGGCGGAGACCAGCACCCCGAGCACCGTGGCGCCGATGATGACGACGCCGCCCATGGTGGGAGTGCCGCGCTTGGTGAAGTGGGCCGTCGGTCCGTCCTGGCGGATGAACTGACCGTACTGGCGCCGGACCAGGAAGCGGATGAACAGGGGCGTCAGGAGCAGCGCGGCGACCAGCGAGGTGGCGGCGGAGACGAGGATCGCGATCACGGGCGGTCCTCCGTCCCTGCGGCGGCCAGGCGGTCCCCGAGGCGCCACAGGCCGGTGCCGTTCGATCCCTTGACGAGCACGACGTCGCCCGTGCGCAGCGTGTCGTGCAGCAGCTCCTCGGCGGCCTGCGGGTCGGCGACCTGGACGACTTCCTCGCCCCAGGAGCCCTCCATCTGCGCACCGTCGAAGATCGCCCACGCCCCGGCGCCCACGACGACCAGGAGGTCGATGTTGAGGCGAACGGCGAGGCGCCCGATCTCGTCGTGACGCTCGCGGCTGGCCTCGCCGAGCTCGAGCATCTCCACCAGCACGGCGATCGAGCGCCGGGTGCGCCCGGCCACGGTGGCCAGCGCGCGCAGTGCGGCTCGCATCGAGTCGGGGTTGGCGTTGTAGGAGTCGTCGATGACGGTGACGCCGTCGGGGCGCTCGGTCACCTGCATGCGGTGCGGACTGACGGCGGTGGCGGCGCTCAGCCGCTCGGCGACGGTGGCCGCGGTGAGCCCGAGGCTCAGCCCCACCGCTGCCGCGGCCAGCGCGTTGACGACATGGTGGGCGCCAACCAGCTGCAGGTGGACCGCCGCGGACTGCTCGCCGGGCGCGCCCAGCTGGAACGAGGCGTGCCCACTCGCGTCCACCCGGACGTCGTCGGCGCGGACCTGGGCGCCGGTGACGGTTCCGAAGGTCAGCACGGCT
>JBQGOU010000180.1:0-7090 GCA_052086865.1 Cellulomonadaceae bacterium | reverse complement strand
ACGGCACCGGCGCCGTCACCACCGCCCTCGCCGGGCCGACGAAACATCGAGGCTAACCGCACACAACCACCAGGGGGTCAAGATTCCCCCGACGCTACGGGGTCAAGATTCAGGCGACGTTGACACATCACAACGTCGTCTGAACCTTGACCCCCTTAGCGACGCACTGGGGTCAGTTTTCACGCGTCGGCGACACTCCCAACGGGGATGTCGTCAGTGCTGGCGTCGACGTCGACCCGGGAAGGTAACTTTGACGCAGGTCTGCAATGGGCCACTACCGCTGTGATTGGCCGGGCAAGCTTCTGATCAAGCCATCGCCGTGGCCAGAGCCCGCGCCCACCGACCCGGACAGATCCCGGGAGCGCCGCCCCGCCCAAGAGCAGAGGGCCAGGCGACTCAAGAGTCACGCTCACGCGGAGACTCGGCACCAACCGTGCCAGCCGCCCCAGGTCAGCCACTTCCGAGCCTTACAGATGACTCGTTCGATGAAGGATCCCGCCTGGAGTCGGATACGATTATCATGTGCCGCCTCTAGAGCCCTCCCGTCCTGACTACCGCAAGGCCTTACTTGAGCGCATCGTGTCGCCGGACCTCAATGTAAACAGTGGCGTTTATGCTGCTTTGGATCCTTCGATTCGTATGCAGATGAATGCGCGAGGTGAGTACGAGTACCTCGGGCTAGACGGCGTCAACGATAGCTTAGCTAAGCTTTTGCTCGAAGTTTCTGCTTTCGGAGCATTGGGTTCAACAGAAGAGACCGTGGCTGCCGAGTTGTTTGGCGGGGGTAGAGGGTCGGTCCATTCGGTAATTGGGCAGTACCGCGGGCTATACGCAGGGCATGCAGTTGAGGGCGAGTTCCGTGATCGCGGCAGTTCTGGTGGCATAGCAAGTTGGTTGCTTAACGAGCTACTTCGCACGGGTCGAGTAGATGGTGTCATCCACATGGTCCCCGATCCGGGGGGGAGTCCGCTCTTTAGTTATCGAATCTCTCGTTCGCGAAGTGAGATCGTAGAGGGTGCAAAATCTCACTACTATCCCGGTCAGCTTGCTGATGTGCTCGACATGGCGGCGAAGTCAGGCGAACGGTTCGCACTCACGGCCATTCCTAGTTTTGCATTCGAAGTTCGCCTGTTGCAGCAGCTGAGACCGGAATTTCGCGAACGCATTCCGTATATTGTCGGATTGATATGCGGCCACCAAAAGACGGCAAACTATGCTGCGCAGCTTGCCTGGCGGGTCGGCATTCGGCCGGAAAGTCTGGAGTTCATAGACTTCCGAAAAAAGGACCCGGCTGCGTCCGCGAGTCGCTACCTCATGGAAGTGCACGGTTTTATTGACGGCGAACGAGTCGTTCGTGAAGCTCGACAGGGAGAGCTCTTCGGCACCGACTGGGGGCATGGACTATTCAAGTCCAACTTCTCGGACTTTACTGAAGACGCTTTCAATGAGACTGCAGACGTCGTGTTTGGCGACGCTTGGCTGCCGCGCTATGTCAATGACAGTGCTGGCACCAACGTCGTAATAGCGCGGAATGACGAGATTGACGCGATGCTGAGAGCCGCGCGAGAAGACGGGCGGCTGCATCTCGAGGATTGCGCACCAGAGGACATGGTTAGTTCGCAGGCGGCGCTCGTGAAACAATCTGTGACGGAGTTGCCGAGCCGCTTTCGTTACCTGGCTGCGAAGGGTGAGTACGTGCCGCCGGTGCGACGGCCCCACCCCTGCGTACGGGTGCCCCTTCTGCGCCGGAAGATCCAAGCGTCGAGACTGAAGCTGTCACGCCAGTCGCACGCCGCATGGGAGCACGCGCTTGAGTGCAATGATCTCGGTGTGTTTGACCGCGAACTCGGTCCACAGCTCCGCCGCTATCGTTTCTGGCAAAGGGTTGCACGGATCTGTAGGCTACCTAAGTGCGCGCGGGCGCGGCTGCTGCGTGACCTTGGGTGACCGCTCGCCTGTCGAAGCGGGATGCCAATGCGTTCCGGGTCGGCCCCGAAGGCATTCCGCCTATCGGTCACAGAACGCCTTGCGTAGCGCTCTGAGGATGGACTCCAGCCCTCTTCGGCCAGAAGGTACGACGGCTACTGCGGCGAGGTAGACCGTAGTCCCGGCCACGATGCCGAGGATTGAGGCAGACCAAGGCGGCAGGCTGACGAGAATCTGTGTGACGCCCCAGGCTGCCGTGAACCCGAGGAAGGCCGCAACGACGAGCAACACGCCGTTCCACCAGTAACGCCAGGAGGCTTGACCTGCTGTGCAAGCGAGCCAAATCAGGTTGATTGGCCAACTGACGATCAGCCCGACTGAGACCGCCCACGCGATGGCTTCGATGCTGATGAACGATGCGCCAAAGATCAGGAGCGACGCCAGGGACTTTGTCACCAGGTTGTAACGCAGGAGGTCCCTGCCGAGGTTTGCGGCGATGAAGCCCCAATAGCTGATGCGAGAAAATGTCCATACGGCCCCTCCCGTCGCAAGGATCTGAAAGATCGGCACAGCCTCATCCCACTCGGGCCCTAACAGAAATGGTACGAGCCAGCCGGCGACGGCCGCCGTCATTGCGTAGATCCACACGATAGGAAGGCCTAGGGCAAACTGGAGCCGCAGCAATACTGAATCAGTCGTGCGGCCCTCTTCTCGCGCTCGGTTGACGGTTGGCAGTACAACCTGGGTCAAAGGGCCGATGATCGAGTTGAGTGGGGCGGTGAGGAGTTGAAGTGCGCGCGTGTAACCTCCCAAGGAGGCCGCGTCCCACCGCGCGCCGATCGTAACTGTGTCGATGTTGGATGAGACGTAGGTGAGCAGTTGGGCGAAGCCGAATGCGAAGCTATCGCCGAACATCGCACGGTTGTCACCATGGCGGCGGGGTCTGCTGGGCAACCAGGAAGCGGCGAGTAGGCGCGAGAGGAAGCCTACGAGCGCGACAGTAACGACCTGCGCGACGAGCGCCCAGTAGTCCCAGCCGTTCAGAGCGCCAGCGATGGCTAGCATGAGACCAGCGCCCTGGGCTGTCAGGTCTGCTGCGACGAACCGGCGAAAGCGCATGGAGCGGGCGAGTTGCACCTGGAACTGTGCGCCTGCGGCGTTCAGGAGTACCGTCACCGCGAGCGAGGGCATGATGACTCCGACTCGCGGCTCAGCGTAGAGCAACACGACAAGTGGGGTAATCGCAAGAAGGAGCAGGGCGCTCCCCAGTCCGAGCGCGACGCTGAGCCAGAATAGGTTGGACGCCTGTTGTTGGCTCAGGTGTTGCCTCTGCAGTCCCACAACGCTAGTGCCGAAATCGCGGATGAGTTCCCCGAATGCTACAAAGGACGTCACCATCGCGATGAGACCGAAGTCCTCCGGTGCGAGTAGGCGCGACAACAGGATGATCGACGCAAACTGGATGAGGAGCTTTCCGCCCTGGCCGATGAGCATGACGCCGCCGCCCCGGGCGCCTTGGGTCAGGGCGCTGGACACCAGGGAAGCGTACCGGAAACTAACTGGTTGGCCGTCACCTCGGGTGGTCATCGAACGATGATCGTGGCCCTCGCATGTCCATAACGTCCATGACGGGCGCTTCCGAAGCGCTCCTGTTGCTGGGATGGCAGTGAAGCTAGATCTTCAGCGGTGCTCCGTTGGCGTGGCTCAACTCTTCTTGATCAGACTGGACCCACGCAGGGTTCGTCCACTCCCATTCAGACACTTCTTTGCGGGATAGTGCGTTGTTCACGAGGACGGAGTTCGGGCTGCCCGGCCACAGACGAGATCTGGTGACAGGTGTGCTTCTGAGTCGGAGCGCAAAGCGACAGGATGCGGCATTCACGGAGTGGCACTGTTCGCAACCGGAACGCCTCGAACGCCGCTATGCTGGCCAGGGTCGGCGTGAATGACGGCGCTGACGTTCGCATGAAGGGGGTCATGCATGGCGGTAGTGGCTGCGCCACGCGCACTTGAGAGAACCGCGGCAGGCCATGCCGGCGGGCGGTACTGGCGACGACTGCTGCGCGCCGTGCTGGCGGTTAACGACTTGGCCGTCGTGGTCATCGCCATGCTGCTGCACAGCTCCTGAGATTCGGCCCGGACGAGCTTGCCCAGGAAGGTCCGGCAGTCGCTGTCGGGCCCTTTGATGCGCCCTATTGGCTCATCGGCGCGGTAGTCGCGCTGGTGTGGATGCTGGCGCTCTGGGGAACGCGGTCCCGCGAGCCTCGGCACCTGGGCGCGGGCCTGACGGAGTACCACCGCGTCGCCAACGCGACCTTCTACGCCTTCGGAGCGACGGCCATCGGAGCCTTCCTCCTGGAGGTCTCCCTCTCCCGAACGTACTTCCTCGTCGCCCTTCCCACAGGGTTGGTCCTGCTACTGCTCTCGCGGTGGGTGTGGCGCCAGTGGCTCGTGGCGCAACGCCGCCGCGGACGCTTCGTCGACCGCGCGCTCGTCGTCGGGCGCTACGCAGACATCGCCTACCTGGAGCGGGAGGTCGCGCGCAATGCCTCGGCAGCGCTGACACCTGCGGTGGCGTGCTACGTCGACGAGCGGGACCTCTCCGCGCCGCTCGTCACCGGTATCAATGAGGCCGTAGCGCGCGACTGCGCCGTGGCTCGTGCAGGCCGGCCCGACATCGACGTCGTCGTCGTCGCCGGTGACCTGCCGGGCGGCAGGGAAGAAGTACGCCGGCTGGGGTGGGAGCTGGAAGGCACCCACGCCGAGATGGTGCTGGTCTCCCGGCTCACGGACATCGCGGGACCGCGGATCCATATCCGTCCCGTCGAGGGCATGCCCCTGGTGCACGTGGCGCTGCCGCAGTTCTCCGGCGCGACCTACGCGGTCAAGCGCATGGTGGACATCTCTCTGTCCGCCCTTGCGCTGGTGGTCCTCAGCCCGGTCCTCCTCGCCGTTGCCGCGGCGATCAAGATCGATGACCGCGGGCCGGTGATCTTCCGCCAGACCCGCGTGGGCGCCAACGGCAAGACCTTCACCATGCTGAAGTTCCGCTCCATGCGCCTGGACGCCGAGGAGATCAAGGCCCAGCTCCTGGCACAGAACGAGGGCGCCGGGCCGCTCTCCAAACTCAAGAACGATCCGCGCGTGACCCGGGTGGGGCGCATCCTGCGATCCACGTCCCTGGACGAGCTGCCTCAGTTCGCCAACGTGCTGGCCGGCACCATGAGCGTCGTCGGGCCGCGCCTCCGCTTCCCCAGGAGGTTGAGCAGTACGACGGCACCGTCTCACGCCGCCTGCTGATCAAGCCCGGGATCACCGGGCTGTGGCAGGTCAGCGGACGCTCCGACCTGTCCTGGGAGGAGAGCGTGCGGCTCGACCTGACCTACGTGGAGAACTGGTCGCCCACGGGCGACGTGGTGTTGATCGCCAAAACCGTCATGATGATGTTTCGGCGGAGTGGGGCGTACTGAGGCGTACTGAGAGTTCTCGCAGGTCACGCGGCGGCAACAGGCGTGAAACCTGCCGTCAACGCGCGCCACGTTGACTCTCCTTGTTCACCACCGGCAAGGAAGGGACCTTGGCATGCGCGCAGTACCACGAGGGATGAAGCGGGCGGTGGCGGCGGCAACCGCCGGCGCCACGGCGCTGGTGATGGCGGCCGTGCCCGCCTCTGCTGCGCCGGCACCGACCTGGGGCGGACTGCAGGAGCAGCTGGACGCCGTCGTCGCCGAGGCAGCCGCTGCGGGCGTCACGCTCAGCGTCGCCGTCACAGACCTGGGCGGCCAGTACGACGGTGCGAGCCTGGTGGCCGGACAGGACGCGCAGGTGAAGGCCGCGAGCGTGATCAAGCTTCCGCTCCTGGCCACCCTCATGGCCGACGTGGACGCCGGTGAGCTCGACCTCGACCAGATCGTGACGATCCCGGCCGGAGACTCCAACATCGTCGGCGGCTCCGGCACGCTGCAGAGCGGGCAGTTCCCGCTCGACATCTCCGTGGCCGAGCTGATGAGGCTCATGGTCCAGGTCAGCGACAACACCGCCACCAATGTGCTCATCGACCTGGCCGGCGGATTCTCCGCCGTCAACGACTATGTGGCCGAGCTCGGCTTCGAGGAGCTGCAGCTCGGCCGGAAGATGATCCATCCCGCGCTTCCCCCGCTGCAGGAGAACTACCTCACGGCGCAGGAGACCACCGAGCTGATCGCCCTGCTGTGGGACGGCGAGATCCTCAGCCCGGAGTCCAGTGCGCACATCATCGACCTGATGAAGGGCCAGCTCGTCGACACGAAGTTCGGCGCCGTCATCCCCCGGGTGCACCTGGCGAACAAGACCGGTGAGCTGGCAGACGTGTCCCACGACTCCGGCATCGTGCTGCTCGATGGCCGTGAGCTGGCCTTCACCACGACCACGTCCTTCACCAACACCCCGCGCGCCCAGGTCGACGGCTTCGTCCAGGAGACCGCTCGGATCGTGTACGACGCGGCGCGAATCACCGGAGACGTGAACGCCGACATCGAGGCGATCGTCCAGCCCTACATCGACAAGGCCGAGGCTGCCGGCATCCGCACCTCGGTGGGCTTCAGCGACCTCGCCACCGACGGTGACAGCGTGCTGCTCGGGTCGCAGGAGCCGTACAACCCGGCCAGCGTCATCAAGCTCTCGCTGCTCGCGACAGTGATGCGGCAGGCCGACCGCGGCATGCTCAACCTCGACGCACCCATCACGGTCTCGCCGTACATGATCGTCGGCGGATCGGGATCGCTGCAGAACGAGGAGAAGCCGTTCACCACGACCGTGCGGGAACTGGTCCGGCGCATGGTGGTCGAAAGCGACAACACCGCCACCAACGTGCTGCTCTACTACACCGGCATCCCGACCACGCAGGAGCTGCTGGACGACCTCGGCCTGGAGGTCATGCGCTTCAACCGGCAGATGTTCCCCGGGACTCAGATCAGCGCGCCCACCAACGTGCTCGATGCTGCGGACACCCTGGCACTCCTTGAGGCGATGTACGGCGAAGAGCTGCTGACCACCGCGTCGCGCGATCAGGTCCTCGCGTGGATGGGTGACCAGGAGGTCGACACGAAGTTCGGCGCCGTGCTGGGGGACAAGCGGCTCTTCACGATCGAGGGTGTAGGTGGGGTCTGAATCCTCCGGCTTCGAG